>JAYUFI010000506.1:0-5066 GCA_043738805.1 Planctomycetaceae bacterium
CTCGCGCTGGCGAAGTCGCTCGGCTTTCCGGTGATCTTGAAAGCGGCTCACGGCGGCGGCGGTCGCGGGATGCGGGTCATTCGCGAAGAGTCGGAGTTCGCCTCGCAGTACGAACAAGCTCGCCGCGAGTCGCTCACCGCGTTCGGCAGCCCGGACATCTTCGTGGAAAAATTCGTGCAACGCGCGCGGCACATCGAAGTGCAGTTGCTCGGCGATCGTCACGGCAACCTCGTGCATTTGTACGAGCGAGATTGCTCGGTCCAACGGCGGCATCAGAAGGTGGTCGAGATCGCCCCCGCGCCGAACTTGCGAGCCGACGTTCGCGAAGGGTTGTGTGACGCGGCGATCAAGATCGGCAAGCAAGTCGGCTACTACGCGGCGGGGACCGTCGAGTTCCTCGTCGATGCCGAAACGAATCAGTTCTTCTTCATTGAGGTCAATCCGCGCATTCAGGTCGAGCACACCGTCACCGAAGAAGTGACCGGCTACGACGTCGTCAAATCGCAGATCCTGATCGCTCAGGGAATCCCGCTGTCGGACGAGCGCATCGGGATCAACTCGCAAGCGGACGTGAAGACGACTGGCTTCGCCGTGCAATGCCGCGTCACGACCGAAGACCCCGCGAACAACTTTCTTCCCGATTACGGTCGAGTCGCGCACTATCGCAGCGCCAGCGGCATGGGCATTCGGCTCGATGCAGGCTCGGCGTTTTCCGGAGCGGTCGTCAATCCGTTCTACGATTCGCTGCTCGTGAAAGTGACAGCTCGTGGCCGGCGATTTGTCGATGCGATCAAGCGGCTCGATCGCTGCTTGGCCGAGTTCCGTGTCCGTGGCGTGAAGACCAACATCCCGTTCTTGGTCAAACTGCTGCGGCATCCGACGTTTCAAGACGGCCTTTGCACGACCCGGTTCATCGACGAGACGAAGGATCTGTTTATCTTCCCGAAACGTCAGGACCGCGCGACCAAACTGCTGACGTATCTCGGCGAGATCATCGTCAACGGCAATTCGTTGTTCGGTGACAAGCGGCCGCAACCCGCTCGACGCGAACCGGCTCCGATTCCGGAATTCAACAAGCTCGACGCGCGACCGCTCGGCACGCGCGATCGCTTGCAGGATCTCGGCCCGGAGAAGTTTTCGGTTTGGGTCCGCGAACAGAAATCGCTGTTGATGACCGACACGACGTTCCGCGACGCGCATCAATCGTTGCTGGCGACGCGGTTGCGCAGCAAAGATTTTCTCGAGATCGCGGAGTCGTACTCGCGGCTCTGTCCGCAACTTTTCTCGTTGGAAATGTGGGGCGGAGCGACGTTCGACACGGCGATGCGATTCCTCAAAGAGTGCCCGTGGCAGCGGCTGGCCGACATGCGCGAGCGAGTCCCGAACATTCTCTTCCAGATGCTGCTGCGGGCGAGCAACGCCGTCGGCTACACGAACTATCCGGACAACGTCGTCCGCGAGTTCGTCAACGAGGCGGCCGATTGCGGCATGGACGTCTTCCGCATTTTCGACTCGCTGAACTGCATCCCGAACATGCAGGTCGCGATGGAAGCAGTCATCAACGCAACGCCGTCGCACGGCGTGCGACCGATCTGCGAAGCGGCGATCTGTTACTCCGGCGACATCACGAACCCCGGCCGCACGAAGTACTCGTTGCAGTACTACATCGACATGGCCAAGCAGCTCGAAAAGATGGGCGCGCACATCCTGGCGATCAAAGACATGGCCGGCTTGTGCAAACCGCGAGCGGCTCGCGAACTGGTCAAGGCGTTGAAGCAAGAGATCGGCATCCCGATCCACTTTCACACGCACGACACCGGCGGCATTCAGTCGGCGTCGATCCTGATGGCCGCGGAGGAGCAGCTCGACATCGCCGACGCCGCGATGGCCCCGATGAGCGGCGGCACGTCGCAACCGAACCTCAACTTCATCAGCGAGAGCCTGCGGTTCTCGCCGCGCGAAACCGGCTTGAACTCGCTGAATCTCGACGCGATCGCCGACTATTGGAAAGCGGTGCGACAGTTCTACTCGCCGTTTGAAAGCGAGCAGCAGCCCGCGACGACCGACCTCTACAGCCACGAGATGCCCGGCGGGCAGTACACAAACTTGTTCCAACAAGCGAAGTCGCTCGGCCTCGCCGATCAGTGGTCGGAGATCTGTAAATCGTACGCGCAGGTCAACCTGATGCTCGGCGACATCGTCAAAGTGACGCCGAGTTCCAAAGCGGTCGGCGACATGGCCCTGTTCATGGTCGCGAACCGGCTCACTCCCGAAGCGATCCTCAACGGAGATCGTGAACTCGCCTTCCCGGAATCGGTCATCGAACTGCTCAGCGGCGCGATGGGCTTTCCACAGGGGGGCTTCCCGGAACGCATTCAGCAAATCATCCTCCGCGACCGCAAGCCGTTCACGACGCGCCCCGGCGAAACGCTCCCACCGACCGACTTCGCCAAAGTCCGCGAGACGTTGAAGACCACGCTCCGCCGCGACCCGTCGTCGCGCGAGGTCATGTCGTCAGTCCTCTATCCGAAGGTCTTCGACGACTTCGCCAAGCACGACCTGCAATACTCCGACACCAGCGTCTTTCCCACGCCGATCTTCTTCTATGGCATGAATACCGGCGAAGAGATGTCGATCGACATCGAATCGGGCAAGACGTTGATCATCAAGTTCCTGACGACGAGCGAGCCGCACGCCGACGGCTCGCGCACAGTCTTCTTTGAACTCAACGGCCAACCGCGCGACGTCACCGTCATCGACAAGTCGCTCGAACCGACGCAAAAGGCCGCCATCAAAGCAGACCCCGCCGACGTGAACCAAGTCGGAGCCTCCATGCCCGGCATGGTTGTCACCGTCGCCGTGCAAGCGGGCGACCCGGTGAAGAAAGGCCAAAAGTTGCTGACGCTCGAAGCCATGAAAATGGAAACGACTATCAACGCCGAACGCGACGGCAAGGTCGCCGATGTGCTCGTCAAACCCGGCAGCCAAGTTTCGACGGGAGACTTGTTGCTGAAGTTCGCGTGAGAACCAGCAACGTTAACTGAAACACACGATCTTTCCGACTCGATGTCTGACAGATCGCAGTTCATTGGGGGAACGATTCGTAGACCTCAGCCTGTTCGAACGGGATGCCGTTGCGGTCTTTGTTGGAGAGGATCGGCTCCTCGGTGAGCGGCCATTCGATGCCGATACGCGGATCGTTCCAGAGCAACGAACGTTCGTGTTCGGGGAAGTAATAGTCGGTGCACTTGTAACTGAAATCGGCGGTCTCACTGAGCACACAAAATCCGTGAGCACAACCCGGCGGAACAAAGACTTGGCGGCAGTTTTCTTCGCTGAGTTCAAAACCCAACCAGCGACCGAATGCGGGTGAGGTCTTTCGCAGATCGACAACCACATCGAAGACTTTGCCGCTGAGAACTTGGACCAGCTTGCCTTGCGGATGCTGCACCTGATAGTGCAGACCGCGCAAGGTGCCCTTCGATGAGCGCGAGTAATTGTCCTGAACGAAATCGACAACGAGACCCGCATCTCGATAACGCTGCTGCTGAAAGGTCTCCAAAAAGAAACCGCGTGGATCTCGAAAGACCTTCGGTTGGATGAGCAACAAGCCGGGAATAGCAGTCGTTTCAACGTTCATTGTTCAACGCTCGCGAGCATTGTTTAGGTAGAGACGGGAGTTTGATTGGCGATCAATGCCGACCATTCCTCTGGTGGCAAAGCATGAGCGTCATCAGCCAGCATGACGGGGATGTCGTCTTTCACGAGAAACTTCCGGCGACATTCCGATGATTGGCAAACGAAGCTCTGTTTGTCCACGAAGAGCTTCGAGTGACAAACGGGGCAAACCAAAATCTGCACGTACTGAGAAAGGTCGATCGTCATATTGGGGAGTCGGAACTCAATGAGAACTGGTCTCGAAAAGTAGCACAGGCAGCTCGCCTGTGTGTTATTCAATGAGGATCACAGGCGAGCCGACTGTGCTACGTGTTTTTGAAGCTGGCCCTAAAAGCCACGCAGCGTGCGGATGTCGTCGAAGGAGCGGAGTTGATAGCCGATTTGGACGTAGTCCAACAAGCGGCACAGTGAGCGGACGGCAACACCCAAACCATCGGGACCGCTGAAGCCACCGAATTGGCCTCCTCCTTTGAGATGCGGTTCGACTTCCAAATAGAAGCCAGCGGCACCGAGCGACTTGATCCGCTTTTCGAGTTTCGGCAGGTGATCGCGCAAGTCTTTCAGCACGAGATCGTGGCCGCCGTCGCCGCGATCGCAGGGGACGAAATTCTTCAGCCGCTCTTCATCCACCGCGCCGGTCCACGTCAGCGCCGATTCGATCTTGTAGTCCTTGATGTGCATCCAGCCGAGGTAATCCCGCATCTCCAGATATTCCTGGTAGCACTGGATCGCGTTCTTGTTCTGACAGGCGACGTTGCCACCGTCGAAGATCAGCAGCATATTTTTGCGTTTCACGGCGCGCGCCAACTTGGCCATCATCGCACCGGAATCGCCCATCAAATTCGGTTCGATTTCCAAACCGTAGACGAGCCCTTCTTTGCCGCACAGGTCTGCGATGTGGCCGATCTGATCAACCGCTTGCTGAAAGTACGGCTGCGGGTCGTCTCCCCGCGGCGGATAGAACGAGAAGCCGCGAATCAACTTTGTGTCCAACGCCTGAGCGGCGGCGATCGTCGAGGCGACTTCGGTTTTGAGGTAGTCTTTGAACGGCACAAACTTGTTGTGCGAACCGTCCTCTTTGTCTTTCAGCTTCACCTTGCCGATGCGCGAGCCGATGCTGGTGACTCGCACGCCGTATTCGGTGTGCAGCTTAGCGAGCGTTTGATACTCCACTCTGTTGAGTGTGACGACGTGTTTGACCTCACCGGTGGAATTCACGTCGATGAACCGCGGGCTGTAGTGCTTCAAGCCGACGGCAGCGAGTGCTGAGAGCTGCTCAAGTGCCGTCTTCCGATTGGCGGCCTCGTCGGCAAAGGCGCTGAGAACAACTTGTGGCGCGGACGTCATGCGAGGCTCCTAAAGAAAAACTCGACGGAGGTGAGCCGGAG
>JAYUFI010000507.1:0-5066 GCA_043738805.1 Planctomycetaceae bacterium
CGGAACATGGCGAATGCTGGAGCTTCTTCACTCACGATCATGCTCGCAGCCGCGCTTATCGCTGGGGCGAAGACGGGCTGCTGGGGATTTGCGATCGGCAAGGGCGACTCTGTTTTGGACTGGCGTTATGGAACGGCCAAGACTCGATCTTGAAGGAGCGGCTCTTTGGTTTGGCGGGACCGGAAGGGAATCACGGCGAGGATGTGAAGGAGTTGTATTACTACCTCGACTCCACGCCGACGCATTCGTATTTGAAAGCGCTCTACAAATATCCGCAGGCGGAATTCCCGTATGCGCGGCTCGTCGCCGAGAACCGCCAACGAGGCAAAGATCAGCCGGAGTTTGAACTGCTCGACACCGGAGCCTTCGACGGCGATCGCTATTTCGACATCAAGGCGGAATACGCGAAAGCGTCGCCGGAAGACATTTTGATTCGCGTGACCGTCGCCAATCGCGGGCCAGAAGCGGCGACCATTCATGTGCTGCCGACGCTCTGGTTTCGCAACACGTGGTCGTGGCAAGGACACGATGAAGCGACGAAAAAGATTCCGAGCATGAAGTTGCAAGCGGACGGCACGGTCCATGTGTGGCATGAAGTGCTCGGCGATTTTTCGTTCGCTGCCGAACAGCGAGCAACTTCGGAGGCATCGCCCACGTGGCTGTTCACAGACAACGTGACGAACTCGGAACGGCTCTTCGGGCTGTCGAACGATCATCCATTTGTGAAAGATGCGTTTCACGATCGCGTGGTACGAGCGAAGCTGGGAGCGGTGAATCCCAATCACAGCGGGACCAAGGCCGCGCCGTGGTACGAACTGACGATCGCGCCGCAGGCATCGACCGAACTGCGGCTGCGATTGACTGCGACGAAGGAAAAGACTTGGACACCGGCAACGGCATTCGGTGAAGCGTTCGACAATATTTTCACGGCTCGGCATGTTGAGGCGGATGCGTTCTACGAAACGACATTGCCCAAGCATCTGTCACGTGAAGCGCGCAACGTCGCGCGACAAGCGATGGCCGGATTGCTGTGGTCCAAGCAGTTCTATCACTACGTCGTGCCGCAATGGCTCAAAGGGGACGAAAATCAGCCGAAGCCTCCGGAGGCTCGACGTCGAGGCCGCAATCGCGATTGGCCGCATCTGTTCAATCGCGACGTCATCAGCATGCCGGACAAGTGGGAGTATCCGTGGTACGCCGCGTGGGACTTGGCGTTTCACATGATCCCGTTCTCGCAGATCGACGGTGAGTTTGCGAAGAAGCAACTGCTGCTGTTTCTGCGCGAATGGTACATGCACCCGAACGGTCAGTTGCCCGCGTATGAGTTCGCGTTCGGCGACGTGAATCCGCCGGTCCATGCGTGGGCTTGTTGGCGCGTCTACAAACAGACCGGGCCGCGCGGCAAACGGGATCGGCTCTTCCTCGCGCGCGCGTTTCAAAAGCTGTTGCTCAACTTCACGTGGTGGGTGAATCGCAAAGATGTCGAAGGGAACAACCTCTTCTCCGGCGGGTTCCTCGGCTTGGACAACATCGGCGTGTTCGATCGTTCGCAACCGCTGCCGACGGGCGGTCATTTGGAGCAAGCGGACGGCACTGCATGGATGGCGTTCTTCTGCTCGACAATGCTGGCGATGGCGTTGGAACTCGCGTCCGAAGATCCGAGCTACGAAGACATCGCCTCGAAATTTTTCGAGCACTTCGTCGCAATCGCCGACGCGATGAACACGCTGGGAGGAACTGGTCTGTGGGACGAAGTGGACGGCTTCTACTACGACCAGTTGAAGATGGGTGACTCCGGAATGCCGCTCCGAATTCGCTCGGTGGTCGGTATCATTCCGCTGTTCGCGGTCGAAATTCTGGACCAGAAAACACTGAATCGTCTGCCGGGTTTTAAGCAGCGCATGAGTTGGTTTCTCAACAATCGTAAAGATCTGGCGCGGCAAATCACCATCTGCGAACCGGGTCCACATACCGAATCAACAGGGGACGATCGCTTGCTGCTGGCGATCCCGTCGAAGTCACGCTTGCAACGTGTGCTGCGTCGAGTGCTCGATGAAAACGAATTCCTCTCGCCGTTCGGACTGCGCGCGTTGTCGAAGACTCATGCCTCGGCACCGTTCGTTCTGAAAGTTGGCGAGAGCGAATTGCGCGTGGATTACGTTCCCGGCGAATCAACAACCGGCCTCTTCGGCGGAAACTCGAATTGGCGCGGGCCGATTTGGTTTCCGGTGAACTATCTGTTGATCGAATCGCTCGAACGTTATCACTACTTCTACGGCGATGAGTTCCTCGTCGAGTGTCCGACCGGTTCGGGAGTTTGGATGACGCTCAAAGAGGTTGCCCGCGAACTCTCACGCCGCTTGGCCGGCCTCTTCCTTCCCGATGCGACCGGCCGACGTCCGTGTCATGGCGAAGAACGCCGATACGCCGAAGATCCCTTCTGGCGCGAACTCGTTTTGTTCTACGAATACTTCCACGGCGACACCGGTCGCGGCTGCGGAGCGTCCCATCAAACCGGCTGGACGGCACTGGTGACCCGATTATTGGAAGGCTGAGTGGCCAGGAAATGTTCAGCACCTCAACCCAAACCGTTCGCTTCACTTCAGAGAGTCAGAGAGATTTTCATGGACTCACGATACGACATTGCTGACACCAGCCAGATTATCACTCCCGCACTCGTCGTGTTTCGAGAACTGCTCGAAGACAACTTGCGGCGAATGATCGAAATTGCCCAACGGCCCGAACGGCTGCGACCGCATTGCAAGACACACAAGACGCGCGAAATTGCTCGCATGGAATTGGAGCGAGGCATCATCAAGCATAAGTGCGCGACGTTTGCCGAAGCAGAGATGCTGGCCGATGTCGGCATTCGCGACATCTTCTTGGCGTACAACCTCGTCGGGCCGAACATTCGCCGCGCGGTGGAATTCGTAACGCGGTATCCCGACGTGACGCTGTGTGTGACGGCCGATCATCCGCGCTCGATCGCGTTACTTGGTGAAGCGATGCAAGCGTCGAGTCAGACAATCGACGTGCTGCTGGATATCGACGTCGGGCAGCATCGAACCGGTGTTCCCGTCGGTCCGCAGGCGAAAGAGTTGTATCGTCAAATCGCATCAACCCTCGGCTTGCGAGCGGGCGGCTTTCACGTTTACGACGGACATCAACATCAAGAGTCACGCGACGCACGCCGTGAAGCGGTGCTGACCGAGTTCCGCAAAGTGCAGGCATTCCGCAATGAGCTCGTGCGCGATGGTTTGCCAGTGCCGCGATTGGTCAGCGGCGGCACCGCCTCGTTTCCGATTTATGCCGAGATCGACGACCCCACGATTGAACTGAGCCCCGGCACATGCGTGTTGAACGACATCGGCTACGGCGAGCGGTTCCCCGATCTCGTCTTCCCGCCTGCCGCCGTGATGCTGACTCGCGTCGTGAGCCGTCCGGCACCAGATCGAGTCACGCTTGATCTCGGCTACAAGGCGGTTGCGTCCGATCCGCCAGCGGGCAAGCGAGTCTTCTTTCCCGATCTGCCTGACGCCGTTCAAGTGCTGCAAAACGAAGAGCATCTCGTGCTGCAAACCGCTCGTGCGGAAGAGTTCCAACCGGGCGACGAACTGATCGCGATCCCGCGTCACGTCTGCCCGACCTGCGCGCTGCATCGGCAACTCTTTGTGATCGCTGACGGCAAGCTGGTCGATCGCTGGGATGTCGTCTCGCGCGACCGGTGGATCACGATTTGAAGCGGATGAATTACTCAAACAAAGTTTTCAACGCAAAAGTGTGGAGGTTCGCAAAGACTCGCAAAGGATTTCGGAGACTTACCACGGATAGCAAAGCCGAACCACGGATGAAGAACACCGCGAGGACGCTGGCCATCGACGAACCAGGAACTCGTCGCTGAATCGGGTGTGGTCTTATAGACTTCCGTGCGTTGTCTCACGAGTCAAAACTTGGTCGAGAGTCTCACATGGCGAACCTGTTGATTATCGACGACGAACCGAGCATCTGCTGGGGCCTGAAGAAATTGGCCGAGAGTATTGGGCACTCGGCACGCACGGTGTCATCGGCGGAACAAGGACTGAGGGAAGCGGCTCGCTCGCCGAGTGCCGATGTGATTTTCTTGGATGTGCGATTGCCCGGTCGCGATGGTCTGTCGGCGATGCCAGAGTTGCGAGCACTGCTTCCCGATTCGCCGATCATCGTGATGACCGCTCACGGGGAGTTGGAAACGGCGGTGACGGCGATTCGGAACGGGGCGTTTGAGTATCTCACCAAGCCGTTCGATCTGATGATCGCCGAACGAGTGCTCGACCGCGCGTTGAAGCTGCGGCGGCGCGGCGAGAACGTGGCCGAACCGACGGCCACTCCCGGCCTGCAAGCTCAGATCGTCGGTCGCTCGCCGGTGCTGCAAGAAGTCTTCAAGCAAATCGCGCTCGTCGCCAGTGCGGAAGCGTGTGTGCTGGTGACAGGAGAAAGTGGCACGGGAAAGGAACTCGTCGCGCGCGCCATTCATCGCTTCAGTCGCCGAGGAACAGAGCCGTTCGTTCCCGTGCATGTCGCCGCGTTGTCGCCGACGCTCGCGGAAAGCGAACTCTTCGGGCACGTTGGCGGAGCGTTTGTCGGTGAAGAAGGTCCGCGCGTCGGACTGCTCGAACAGGCTCACGGTGGGACCATCTTTCTGGATGAAGTGGCCGATATTCCACTGCCGTTACAGGTGAAGTTGTTGCGCGCGATCGAGCAAGGCGAGATTGTACCGGTCGGTTCTGATCAGGCTCGGCAGGTTGATGTGCGGTTGATTTCCGCGACGCATCAAAGCTTGCAGGAGAAGATCGCCGACGGTTCGTTGCGGCCTGACCTCTTCTTTCGCTTGGCCACGTTTCAAATTCCGCTGCCAGCGTTGCGCGAACGAGGCGATGACATCGTCGAACTGGCCGAGCACTTCATCACCACGTTGACGTTGAAGAATCAATTTCCGCGACCGAGCTTGTCCGCTGCCACGAAAACAGAACTCGCGCGCCGAGCGTGGTACGGCAACGTCCGCGAACTGCGGAATGCGATCGAGCACG
>JAYUFI010000508.1:0-13423 GCA_043738805.1 Planctomycetaceae bacterium
TTCCCGCCTGCGCGGGAATGACGGGCGTGTGGTGCGGACATTCAACCCAACAAGCCAAACCATGAAACAACCCGCCGTTTACATCCTTGCCAGCCAACGCAACGGAACGCTGTACATTGGCGTGACCAGCGACCTCGTCCAGCGCGTCTGGCAACACAAGAACGACGTCGTCGAAGGCTTCACGAAGGAATACGGCGTACACATGCTCGTCTGGTACGAATTGCACGAAGACATGGAGAGCGCGATCATCCGGGAAAAGCGATTGAAGAAGTGGAACCGCTCGTGGAAGCTGCGATTGATTGAGGAAATGAACCCCGATTGGAACGACTTGTATGAATCGATCCTCTGACTGTCATTCCCGCGAAGGCGGGAATCCAGAGCCTCCGAAACTGGATTCCCGCCTTCGCGGGAATGACGGAAGGATCGCCGCGCTGGACGCCGAGAGTGCCGAAGTCCTGCAAACCATCCGGAGGCTGATATGAAAAACGGATGGCAGACAAAGCCACTTGGTGAGCTTTGCGAAGTGCTGGATCACAAACGCAAACCTGTCACCAAACGCGACCGTGTCGCTGGGGCTTATCCCTACTACGGCGCGACTGGCGTTCAGGACTATGTTGCCGACTACCTTTTCGACGAGCCGCTGGTATTGGTTGGCGAAGATGGTGCCAAGTGGGAATCGGGTGAGAACACTGCGTTTGCAGTCGAAGGCAAATGCTGGGTGAATAACCACGCCCATGTTCTTCGGCCGATGCGCAACTTGCTTATCGATAACTGGCTGATCCATTACTTCCACCTCTCGGACTTGTCGGAATTTGTTTCGGGATTAACGGTCCCGAAGCTCAATCAAGGGAACCTTCGTGAGATTCCAATTCCGCTTCCCCCGCTGGCCGAGCAGCGGCGCATTGTTGGGATTCTCGACGAAGCGTTTGAGGGCCTCGCCACCGCCAAAGCCAACGCCGAACAGAATCTCCAAAACGCCCGTGCTCTGTTTGAAAGCCACCTCCAAGCCGTCTTCACCCAACGCGGCCACGGATGGCGCGAAATCCAACTCGCCGATGTTTGTGAACGCCTGCATCAAGGTCTCAACACGGCAGGCGAGAAGGTTAAGTTTTACGATGAGGGCTATCCGATCATCCAAACGCGCAACATCGACGACGGGGTCGTTGAGCTTGATAACAAGATCAAGTTCATGTGCGAGGCGGATTGGCAGCTCTACAAAGACAAATTCCGCCCCGAAGTGGGCGATGTGTTCTTCACCAACATTGGCACGATAGGAAAAACCGCAATCGTCACAGAAGATCGCGACTACCTCATTCACTGGAACATTTTCAAACTCAGGCCGCGACTTGAGAAAATCACATCGGAGTTCCTCAGATACACACTCGAATCACTAACTTTGTGTGGCTATTTCGAGAAACTTCAAAAGGGAGGAACGGTCGATTTTGTCACGAAGAAGATGATTTCAGAGGCTTTGATCTATCTGCCGAGTCTCGCCGAACAAAAGCAAATCGTCGCAACGCTTGACTCACTTCGCGAAGAAACCCAACGCCTCGAATCCCTCTACCAACGCAAACTCGCCGCGCTCGACGAATTGAAAAAGTCGCTGCTGCACCGAGCCTTCAGCGGGCAACTGTGATCGCCGACTCCCCCTTCCCAAAATCCGTGCCCTCCGTGACATCCGAGGTCAAAAAGAAGGACCACAGATTTCACGGAGAACACGGATAAAGACAAGTTGCAAATGTGAAACCCAACGCCTCGAATCCCTCTACCAACGCAAACTCGCCGCGCTCGACGAATTGAAAAAATCGCTGCTGCACCGAGCCTTCAGCGGGCAACTCTGACAGCGCCGCAATCCTTCCGATCCGTGCCCTCCGTGAAATCCGTGGTCAAAATGAAAGCATTGAAGGACCACAGATTTCACGGAGAACACGGATGACGCAAAAGCCAAGAGGGCAAATTGAAATTGTGAAACCCAACGCAAACTCGCCGCGCTCGACGAATTGAAAACAACGCTGCTGCACCGAGCCTTCAGCGGGCAACTCTGACAACGCCGCAATCCTTCCGATCCGTGCCCTCCGTGAAATCCGTGGTCAAAAAAATTGAAGGACCACGGATTTCACGGAGGGCACGGATAAGATTTCATTCGCCTGCGAGTTCAATGATTTGAAAGAACTGTTCCGGACCCAACCCGTTCGAGAGCCACTCTGACTTTCCTAAATTCATCCCCTGATCCGTGCCCTCCGTGAAATCCGTGGTCAAAATTCGAGGTCCAACCATGCCCGAACTCATTCACAAAGAACTCAGCGAGTCCATCATCGGTGCGGCGATGAAGGTGTTAAACACGCTGCGACCTGGGTTGGACGAAAAGCTCTACGAGAATGCTTTGGTCATCGAACTCAGAAAACGAGGACATCGCGTTGAGCAGCAAAGAGAATTCCCAGTCCACTACGACGGTCATTTGATTGGCACCTTGATTCCCGATCTGATTGTGGATGACCTGGTGATCGTCGATCCCAAAGTGGTCACCGCGTTCAATGACACTCATCTGGCTCAGATGCTGGGGTATTTGAATATCACTGAGTTGAACTTGGCCCTGCTGATCAACTTCAAGTTTGCAAAGCTGGATTGGAAACGGGTTGTGAGATGAGTTTTGGACCACGGATTTCACGGATGGCACGGATATCGAAAGAGGCTGCGAACGAACTCGGTTTTGACATGGTGGGGAGGAATTGTTGATGGCCGACGAGACGCCTCAATCCGAGATGATCCTCTACCAGACCGAAGACGGCCGGACTCGTATCCAATGCCGCTTCGAGAACGAGAGCATTTGGCTGACGCAGGCTCTGATCGCCGAGCTGTTTCAAGTCACTCCGCAGAACGTAACGCTCCATTTGAAGGCGATTTACGAGGAAGGTGAACTCGACGAGGCGGCAACTTGTAAGGATTACTTACAAGTTCGATCCGAAGGGGGGCGGGAAGTTTCCCGCAAGCTCCGACACTACGACCTCGCCGCCATTCTCGCCGTCGGCTATCGCATCCGCAGCCATCGCGGCACGCAGTTCCGGCAATGGGCGACGGCTCGCTTGAGCGAATACCTCGTCAAAGGGTTCGCGATGGACGACGAGCGGCTCAAGAACCCGCCCGGTAAAGGCCAGAAGGACTACTTCGACGAACTGCTGGAACGCATCCGCGACATCCGCTCCAGCGAGCGACGGTTCTATCTCAAGGTGCTGGACATCTACGCGACCAGCGTGGACTACTCGCCAAAAACTGAGATGTCGCAAGAGTTCTTCGCGACGGTCCAAAACAAGATGCACTGGGCGGCGCATGGCCACACAGCCGCCGAAGTGATCCACAAACGCGCCGACGCCAGCCAGCCGTTGATGGGACTGAAATCGACTCGCCCCGGCGGCGTGATCCGCAAAGACGACGTGTCGATCGCCAAGAACTACCTCGACGACGAGGAACTGCAAGCTCTGAATCGCATCGTCAACGCCTATCTCGAATTCGCCGAGTTGAAGGCGATGAACCGCAAGCCGATGACGATGGCGGATTGGATCATCAAACTGGATGAGTTCTTGAAACTCTCCGGACGCGAACTGTTACAACACGCGGGAAAGATTTCGGCCGACGACGCCCGCGAAAAAGCAGAATCCGAATACGAGCGCTATCGCATATTTCTGGACTCCCAGCCGCGCCGAGTTGACGACGACTTGGATCGCGCTGCGAAAGAGATCAAGAAACTGCCAAAGCCGAAGAAGCCACGAAAGCCGAAAGACGGCGGCAAAGATGAGACGCCCTGAACGAGCCTCTGCTTGACTCACTACTTGACTGATACTTGACTAATCTGGCCACGTCCTGAGGCAGCCATGAACGAAGCCGAAACTCGTGCCGAACACATTGACCCCGCACTCGCTGCCGCTGGCTGGGGTGTCGTCGAACGGAGCCGCATTCGGCGAGAGTATCCGATTGCGCCGGGACGACTCGAAGGCTACGGGCGGCGCGGCAAGTCACTCTCGGCCGACTACGTGCTCGAATATCGCAACACCAAGCTGGCGGTCGTCGAAGCCAAGGCGTGGGATGAAGCCATCACCGAAGGGGTCGCGCAGGCGAAGAACTACGCCGGGAAGCTGTCGATCCGCTTCACCTACTCTACCAACGGGCAAGGCATCTACGGCATCGACATGGACGAGGGGACCGAAGGGGACGTGTCCCGCTACCCGACTCCCGATGAACTCTGGAACCTCACCTTCGCCGAGCAAAACGCTTGGCGCGACCGCTTCGCCGCCGTCCCGTTTGAAGACCGGGGCGGCTACTTCCAAGGCCGCTACTATCAGGACATCGCCATCGAGCGAGTGCTGGAAGCCATCGTCGCCGGGAAGCAACGTATCCTGCTCACGCTGGCGACCGGCACGGGCAAAACCTTCATCGCGTTTCAACTCGCATGGAAGCTGTTTCAAAGTCGCTGGAACCTGACCGGGGAACCAACACGCCGCCCGCGCATCCTGTTCCTCGCCGACCGCAACATCCTCGCCAACCAAGCCTTCAACGCCTTCTCGGCCTTCCCCGAAGACGCGATGGTGCGGATCGAACCGAGCGACATCAAGAAGAAAGGCAAAGTCCCCAAGAACGGCAGCCTGTTCTTCACGATCTTTCAGACGTTCATGTGCGGACCACCCAAGGACGGCGAGCCGTCACCCTACTTCGGCGAGTACCCGCCCGATTTCTTCGACTTCATCGTCATCGACGAATGCCATCGCGGCGGTGCAAACGACGAAAGCTCTTGGCGCGGCATCCTCGACTACTTCGCGCCGGCCGTGCAACTCGGTCTGACCGCGACACCGAAGCGCAAGGACAACGTCAACACCTACAAGTATTTCGGCGAGCCGGTCTACATCTACTCGCTGAAGGACGGCATCAACGATGGCTTCCTGACGCCGTTCAAAGTGAAACAGATTCAGACGACGCTCGACGAGTACGTCTACACGCCGGACGACCAACTCATCGAAGGGGAAGTCGAGACCGGCAAACGCTACGAAGAAAAAGACTTCAACAAGATCATCGAGATCAAGGAGCGCGAAGCGTTTCGAGTGAAGCTGTTCATGGACGCGATCGACCAGCGGCAAAAGACGCTCGTCTTCTGTGCCTCGCAACTTCACGCCCTCGCCGTGCGAGACCTCATCAATCAGATCAAGACGAGCAACGAGCCGAACTATTGCGTGCGAGTCACCGCCGACGATGGAGCGTTGGGCGAACAACACCTGCGGGACTTCCAAGACAACGAGAAGAGCATCCCCACGATCCTGACGACCTCGCAAAAGCTCTCGACCGGAGTCGATGCCCGCAACGTGCGGAACATCGTGCTGATGCGCCCGATCAATTCGATCATCGAGTTCAAGCAGATCATCGGACGCGGCACTCGCCTCTATGACGGCAAGGATTACTTCACGATCTATGACTTCGTGAAAGCTCATCACCACTTCGCTGACCCCGAATGGGACGGCGAGCCGGTTGACGACGATCCGTGCGAGGAATGCGGGGCGAGTCCCTGCGTCTGTGAAAAGGTGCCGACGCCACCCTGCGCGAAGTGCGGAAAGAGTCCATGCGAGTGTGAGCCTCTGCCGTGCTCAAAGTGTGGCCAGACACCATGCGTGTGCGAGAAGCCGCCCAAAAAGAAAATCAGGATCAAGCTCGCCGATGGCAAGGAACGAACCATCCAACACATGCTGGCCACGAGTTTCTGGCACCCGGACGGCACGCCCATGTCGGCTCAGCAATTCATGGAAAGTCTCTACGGCAGGTTCCCCGACTTCTTCCAGAACGAAGCCGAACTGCGATCGCTGTGGAGTGCGCCAGACACACGCGCCAAGCTGCTCGAAGGGCTGGCCGAAAAGGGCTTCGGCAGCGACCAGATGACCGAAATGCAAAAGATCATCGACGCGGAGAAGAGCGACCTGTTCGACGTGTTGGGGCATGTCGCGTTTGCGCTGACACCGTTGACCCGCGAAGAGCGAGCCGCCAGAGCGAAGCTCGAAATCAGCACGCACTTCGACAGCAAACAACAAGCGTTCCTCGACTTCGTGCTGGCTCATTATGTGAACGAAGGCGTGGGGGAGTTGGATCAAGCGAAGCTCACACCGCTGTTGAATCTCAAATACAAGAGCGCGATCGCCGACGCCATCGCGGACCTGGGTAAACCCGAACAAATCCGAAACGTGTTCGTTGGGTTCCAGAAGTACCTCTACCAGCAAGCGGTGTCGTAACGCGCGGCGGCAAGTTCGTGGTGGCATAGGTCAGAGTCCGTGAGCGGCTCACGCGCATTGCAACCCGTTTGGGAGTTCGCTGATTCTCTCGAAGGAATAAAAGCAGGAACCGTTTCCTGGTGAACCCATAATTGAAGGAAGACCCATAATTGTTTCCCGCGCCTTTGTTTTCGCCGATCGTCCCCCGGCACCGGCCAACGTGACCTCCCGCCTCGCGAAGTCCCCCGCACACTCGCCGCGTTGCTGGAGTACTATTATCTGACTGGCGAGAAGACTGCCGCGTTGAAGTGAGCAACGTGATTTCTCTCACTCTCGCGAATTTTGCAAATTCAGCAGCCGATCCCCCTTGTCTCGTTTTGCGAACCTTTGATATTGTCCGCCCCCTGCCCCGGAGTGATCTGGGAAACCCGTGCATGGATTCGCTCTGGCAAGGAGGCCATTGTGAGTTGGACTCAAACTCAGCAAACCGCGTTGAAGGTTCAAATTCGTTGGCTCATCCGGCGCGACATGCCGGAGGTTCTGGAGATCGAGAGTCAAAGCTTCGAGTTCGCTTGGACCGAAGAAGACTTCCTCTGCTGCCTCCGCCAACGGAACTGCATTGGGATGGTGGCCGAATGCAATCATCGCATCGTCGGCTTCATGATCTATGAGCTTCACAAGGCGAAGTTGCACGTCTTGAACTTCGCCGTCGATCCAGAATTTCGCCGCCAGAACATCGGCGCGCAAATGATCGAGAAGTTGGTCGATAAGCTCTCGCAACAACGTCGCCAAGAAATCGTGCTCGAGGTTCGCGAGTCGAACCTCCCCGCTCAGCTCTTCTTCAAGAAGATGGGGTTCAAAGCGGTCCTGGTGCTCCGCAGCCATTACGACGACACGGACGAGGCGGCCTATGTCATGCGATTTGGTCTGCATGAAGAGGACGCCATTCTGCTGCCGTTCGCTCCGAGCAACCGAATTTCGGAATACGACGCTGCTTAATTGTCGGTTCAAATCTCGTTTCGCTTTCAGACAAGCACGACGGGCCAGCGAGTGGTTTCCGTTCGACCACTCGCTGACCCGTCGTGCTTGCAAAAGACACACGGTGAAATCAAACGTCCGGCTTCTTTGAAGAAGCCGGACGTTTTAAGTCATCCTGCCGGCTGGCGATGTACGACCCAACCAGGTGTCGTCGTCCGGGCCGTAAAGAGTGTCTTGCCCGCCGTGACATACAGCGTTCGCAAATCTTCCCCGCCGAAGGTCACGTTGGTGATCACGTCTTCGGGGATCGGCAGTCGGCCCATCAACTTGCCGTCAGATCGAATGATCCAAATGCCGGGCGGGACGTCGGTCGTTTCGTGAGGCCCGCGTTGATGCGAGATGCCAGCGGCGACGTACAGGTTTCCCTGTTGATCGACCGCCATGCCATCGCCTCCTCGACCGGGAGCGAAGTCAAACACGATGTGCTGATTGCTCGCCGTGCCCGCCTCCGACAAATCGAACGCCCAAATTTTGCGATTGCCGCCGATCACCGGGCAACTATCGACGAGATATAACGTTCGCTCGTCGGGACTCAGCGCGATCCCGTTCGGGCGTTGAATCGTGGGCTGAGTCAGAACTCGATGGACCGAACCGTCCGTGTCGATGCGATAAACCGAGTCGTGATCCAACTCCATTCTGGTCCGGTCGTCATAACACGGATCGGTGAAAAAAATCTGCCCGTTCGATCGAGCGGCGACGTCGTTCGGCGAGTTGTAACGCTGTCCTTCAAAGCGATCGGTCAGCACTTCGACTTGCCCGGTGCTCAGGTCGGTGCGAGTGATCCGTCGGTTGCCATCATTGGGGCTGAATTCATTTCCTTCACACGCCAGCAGTCGCCCCTGTGCATCGAACAGCAAACCGTTCGCCCGCCCGCTCGGCTGACGCCAGACCGAACGAGCCTTTGTCTGCGGATCAAACTTCACGATCCGATTGTTGATGATGTCACTGAAATAAACCGCGCCGTCTGAGGCCACTGCCGGTCCTTCCAAGAACGCGACCATCGTGGCGGGGCTGACTAGGACATGTTCAAAGAACTCATTCGCGAGCGGGGTGTTTTTCAGATCCATGAGAAAACTCCTGGGGATGAAAGTTGAGGGACTCGTTACAGCAACTCCGTTGTGTGTTGTCGGTTTTTCGTAGGCTCAGCAAATGCGACATCAGACATTTTCGTACCACAGTTCGGAAGTCGTGAATTACTGCGGCAAGTCATTCATTGATCGTCTCCGTGTCTTCCGTGCGATCCGTGTCCAATTTTCAACAAGGGCGAAGTTGTCGGACACGGATTGCACGGAAGACGCGGAGAAAATATTCGCGTCTCGTTTGCGCTACGGTGATCGCTCACTTACGAACTGCGCGCTAGCCTGACCCTGATTGCGTCAAACAGCGTCAAACAGCGTCGATCGCGCATCGTGTCAGCCAGGAAAAGCTGATCGACTTGGGTCACGACTCCGAATTCGTGTCGACGTGCCCGCCTTTCACCAAACGGCGAGTCATCAACACTTCAAAGATCAACAAGCCTAAGAATGCCAGCAACAGCAGTTGCCACAGTTCGTGACGCGGCAGTTCTTTCGAGGCAGCCAGCCGAATCTCTCTCGCGTCTTGGATGAACCGCAACCGTTCGTCAGCGATCAGCGTTGCGATTTGTTCGTCGGTCAGTGGAGTCAGATTTGATTCAGCGCGATCGGCGTTCACCACGAACAGTTCGCGACTCGGTCCCAACACGAACGGCTTCGCCGCTTTGACCGGCTCCGCGAGTCTCTGAGCAACCTCTGCCTTGCCGGAGAGCAACGCTTCATCTGCCGGCTCTTTGCGTCGGAGGACATAAACTCCCGGCAAGATCGTGTCGTCGAGCACCGCAAGTGGCGAGGTCTCATCGCCACTGAACTTCGGCAGATGCGGTTTCGCGTCAGGACTTTCAAAGACGAATTCGTCGGGTTTTGCGTTCATCCCCTTTGCGATTTCAGCGAGCGGACAAACCAGCGCCTCGCCGACCTTCACGTTGCGGTCCCCGCGTCGCGAGGCCAACTGAAAAAGAACTTCATGCACGAAGGGAACATAATCGGGTTTCGCCGACAGCGAACACCAATCGGCATCCAATGGAGCGGTCAGCAACAGAACCTGCCCTTTGCCAAATTGGCCCGCGACCAAATACGGCGCACCTGTTTGCAAGCGAGCAAGCACAGTTGCCGGTTTGCGTGCGGCAGGGTCATCCGGCTTTGTGTTCGAGTCGGCCGGTAAATTCAGATCAGTTCGCTTCTCCGCCGCCCCGTTCACCTGTTCGGCCTCATCCAGTTTCGCAGGCTGCGGCAGTTCGAGCTTCCACCAACGACTGAATCTCGCGGTCGTCAACGCCGCGCCGCGCTCGGCTCGAAAGCGTTGCAGCCACGGGGCGTCGAGTGTCGCGTTCGACAAGAAGACTCCCTCTTCACGATGTTCCGGCGGTTCCGATTCGATCTTGGTGAGCGTCAGACCAAGCACTCCTTTCTCGGCGTTGAGCAACCCCGTTGCGTAACGGTCTTTGTCAACGCGGTTCCCCAAAGCGAGCCCCAATCCGCCGCCACGTTGGACGTAATCGGTCACGGTCGCGAGTTGCGATTCGCTCAAATGCGGCACGTTCGCCAACACGACGACCGAGTACTGATCGAGTTCGTTCTTCATGATCGGGGCCGGTTCAACTTCTGCCTTAGCGACGTTCTTTTTGGCCGGTCCCCGCATACTCGCTTTGTCAGTCTCTTGAGGATCGACTTGCTTCGGCGGCGGTTTCGGATTCCATTCGGACCACTTCACGATCGTCGGTCTGACCCACGGCGTGTCGTTGCCTCCTGCCGACAATGCCGCGCGGAGGAAGAACGTTTCGCCTTGCACGGAGTCTGCTCGCGGGTCGCCATCGACGATCAACACGGGCAGCGCATCAGTCACTGAGACGACTGCCTCGCTGGCGTTGTCGGTCGGAAGATCATCGGCATCGAGTGTCACTCGTACCAAGTGCGAACCGACGACTTCAAAGCGATGCTCGAATTCGACGTTCGCTTCGCCATCAGGAGACAACGCGACCGAGATCGTGCGATCGGCAAGCCGTTGCCCATCGATCTCGAAGTGAACTTGTCGAGTGACGCTCGATGAGCCGCCGCTGTAACGGACCTTCGTTTGAAACCGCACGGGAAAACCGGGGACGGTCAACTCGCGAGTCGGCTGCAAACGTTCGACATGAAAGTTCAACCGCTCGGTCGGCGGCTTTGATTTGTCCTCCTCTTGCAGCACGTTGACGACCCACAGCTTCGGCGCGATCGACGATTGCTTCGCGAGATCATCGACGCGCAGCCACAAGTTCGCATCGTCAGGAAACCAACCTTGCGCCTGACCGTCAGTCAGCAGAACGATCTCGCGCCGCAAATGAGTTCCGCGACTGAGCAACTTCACGGCATACGCCAACGCCTCCGGCAGGTTCCCCGAACTGGTTGGCGGCGACAGATTCTTCAGCACGTCACGCACGCGATTCATGTCTCGCGTTGCCGGTTCAAGAAGCGGACGAACTTGCTCGCGCGCTTCGATCACCGCAACCGTGTCTCCGGCTCGAACGTCGCCGAGAAACTTCTCCGCCCAACGCACTGCCGCTTGCTGCGGTGTCACCGAAGTCGATTCCCAAGCCATGCTGTAGGAGCCATCGACGATCAGCACGAGATCACGATTCGGCTGCGGCCCAATGTCTCCCAACCATTTCGCGCTGACCCACGGACGGGCGAGTGCAATCGCAATCCACACCATGAATACCATTCGCAGCAACAGCAGCCAAACATCTTCCAACCAAACTCGCCGCCGCGTCTCTTGTCCCAGTTCGAGGAACTGCATCGCTCCCCAATGGACGAGGTCGTATTTTTTTTTACTCAGAAAATGCGCGATCACGGGCAAGGCGATTCCCGCCAGGCCCGCCAGCATCCAGGGATTGAGAAGGGCGAAGTTCATGATCGCAGGCAGCATAGGCCGTCAGCGGATGTTTGCCACGTCAGCGGCCCAACGGTCATCTTCTCAGGTCAGACTCTTCCCACGTCAGCTTCCGAAGTGGAGCGAGCTCACCATACGATGCCGACCTGCAATCGGCTTCGTGGTAGACCTCGCGCGGTCTTCGATGAGGTGTTTTGCACGATCGTTTAACCGTACGCCGCAGGCACGCGCGGGCCTGCGGCGTGCGGTTAAACCATCTCATTCAAGACCGCGTGAGATATAAGTGGACCCGCAGAAGAAAGTCGGCCGTCGCTGAATTCGCCAGAATTCAGATTTCATCGTCCAGTTCAAAACATCGCCGAATTCATTTGGAAAATAACCAACACGAAGACCACTTTGCAGCAGAGACTTCACCATGAACATCGCCACCGGAACAACGCTCATTCGCAACGGTCAAATCGTTGACGGCACTGGAGCCGCGCCGATTCCGAAGGGGACGGTCGTCATTGAAGATGGCCGGATCACTTACGTTGGTCGCGAAGAGTCCACGCCGCTGCTTTCGCGCGAAGCGACGGTCATCGACGCTCGCGGTGGGACGATCATGCCGGGGCTCGTCGAGGCGCATTTTCATCCGACTTACTTCAACGTCGCGGCGTTGGAAGACCTCGATATCAAGTATCCCGTCGAATACGTGACGCTGCTGGCGGCGGCGAATGCGCAGCTCGCGTTGGAGTGCGGTTACACGGCGGCTCGCAGCGGCGGGAGCTTGTTCAACATTGATGTCTGGCTGAAAAAGGCGATCGAAAACGACATCTGCATCGGACCTCGTTTGGCGTCGAGCGGCCGAGAAATTTGCGGCGTCGGCGGCTTGATGGACTGGAACCCCGACTTCCGCAAGATCGGCATGGAAGGTTTGATCCTGCTGGTCAATGGCCCGGACGAAGCTCGCGCCGCCGTGCGCGCGCTGGTGAAGGACGGCGTCGAATGGATTAAGACGTATCCGACCGGCGACGCCGCCGCACCTGACACCAACGATCATCACACGCTTTGCACGACCTTCGAGGAAATGCACGCGGTGGTCGCGATGGCTCACAACCACGGCAAGAAAGTGACCGGCCACTGCCGAGCCACCGAAGGGATCAAGAACGCTCTCCGCGCCGGCTACGACGCGATCGAACACGGCACGTTCATGGATGACGAAGCGTTAGAGTTGCTCGTCAAACGCGACGTCCCGTGTGTCCCGGCTCTCTATTTCGAACTGGCCAGCATTGAGGTTGGCCCGCAATACGGAATGCCTCAATCGGTGATCGACGGCCACAAAGAAACGCTCGAAGGGGGAGCCGAAAGCGCCCGCCGAATTCTCGCCGCAGGAGGCCGGCTGGGCATGGGAGGCGATTACGGCTTCGCCTGGAATCCTCACGGCGACTACGCGAAAGAGCTGGCCTTCTTCGTCAACTACGTCGGCCTCGATCCGCTCACCGTCATTAAGTGCGCGACCAAAACCGGAGCCGAAATCATGGGCCGAGGCGACGAGTTCGGCACCCTCGAACCCGGCAAACTCGGCGACGTGCTGATCGTCGACGGCGACGTCGTCAAGAACATCGCCCTCCTGCAAGACCGCTCCAAATTCATCGCCGTCTTGCAAGGCGGTGTAATCAAAGCCGGGGCGATTTAGAATCACAAAAGCAACTTCAGCAGACCCGACCCCACATCACCTTTGGAATGAGACATCATGAACGAGAGTTCCGGGGGGAGGCAAAGGGCGGAGAGGACTATTTAACATTTAACAATGACTGCTGCCCCGTTTCTGGCTGCTGACCCCTTTCCCCGCTCCATCACCAGCGTTTAGATCATGGTCAACATGCGAAGAAGGCGGTGAGGATACGCTCAAATTGCCATTGAACGTCGGGGAGTAAGGATTGCTCTCGTCCTGGGACGAAGAAAAGTCGCACACCGTGTGTAAATTGACTCGGAAGTGCAAAAGTCCCGCTGAGCTTTCGCTGACGGTCTGCTGTGCCGTTTTTCTCTGCGATCATGTCAGCGACTTTTGATCCAGGAATAACTGTGGCGGAGACGGCAACGCGATATTTGCCGAATTCTAGTCCGTGTTGACATTCACGCGAGTAGGATCATGGATGCGGCCAAGTGGAGGAAGGCGAGGAAGTTGCGAGCGGTTTTGTCATAGCGTGTGGCGATCCTTC
>JAYUFI010000509.1:0-1902 GCA_043738805.1 Planctomycetaceae bacterium
GCGAACAAATCGGCCGTCGACATGATGGCGAAGCAGATCGTGAATATGATGGAAGTCGCGTGGTAAGGTCAACGTGGGGCACGTTTCCAACGTGTATGCGCGGTTTGAAGTTGCGCTGTTTTGTCGCCGGTCTTGAAATGCAGGCGTTTCACGCACAACCATGCGCCAGGCGAGCGGCACGGCGTAAGCGCAATGCCGGTGAATTAGAGGATAACTGTTGCTTCGGCATAGGTTTGCGTCGGTTGTTCGGGCTTTTTATGGCGGGGTTGCTTCTTGTCCCACTTTTTCATCTTCCGCTTGACCACGCGTGGATATTGACGGTTGCGACGAGGGGGCAATTTCTGCTGGCGGATCTCGGCGATCAGCCGCTCGTACCACTCTGCGGGCGTCCGGTTCGGCACCTCGGGCAGGTGGCACTGAATCACTCGAAGCGAGTCCAAAAACGACAGGCGATCGGGGTCGATTTTCGCGTCCGTGGCCGCGTCGAAGATCACTTGCCGGATGATGCGATGCGCCAAAAACATCCCGTACACTTCTTGCATCACGCCGCGAGGCGTGTGGCACCGCAGCAACAAGTCGCGACTGTTTTGGTGCGTCTTGATTTCGTCGAATACGAGCTCGATTTCCCACCGCTCGTGATACAAACGAACCGCCTCGTTCGCGGACATTTCCTCGGGGTCGAGGATGTCGGTAATCAGGCGATTGACGACGCGAAAGCCGACGCGTCGGGGGTCGGAATGCATGAACTCGATGACGCGGATCATCCGACCGTTCCGATCCTTCAAACGGTTGTGATTCGACGGGTAGATTTTCGACAAATACGAGCCGTCGGCCAGGGTTCGGATCCGTTTGAAAACCTGTTGCTTCGACTTGACCCGTGCGAGCAACCGGCAACCCGTTTTACACACGCTCGCAAAGGATTTGTAGCCGCAAAAGCCGCGATCCCACAACAGCAACATGCCGACTCCGATCAAGTGGAGTAGCTGCGGAACCATCGTTTGTTCGCCGACGGAAATCGGTCGGACGACGAGGCCGCAAACGACGTGTGTGCCGACCTCGCACAGGGCCAAAACCCGGGCCTGTGGAAAGGCGTTGGGCGAGCGTTGGTTGCCGCCGCGACCGAAGACCGTTTCGTTGGCTTTGGTGTCGGGCATATCGAGGGTCGTGCCGTCGATGGCCATGAGTCGCAACCCGCGGTGGAAGGCACCGGGCGTCTCGGGTGTGGCGATCGGTTTGGCGACCTCCTGGAACAGCTCTCGCATCGGCCGAATGCCGAGTCGTTTGCGCGATTTGGTCAACGCGGAGGGGTCGGGTGCGGGCATCGGCGACGAGGCGTGCAGCCGTCGCCAGGCCATGGGAATGGAGTCGCGTGCATAGAGCGACATCGCGACGATCAGCCAGACGACAGACTGGGCGGTCAGGAGTCGTTTGCGTTGCTCGGTTCGGCCAGTACGGTCGAGGATGGCCTGGAGTCGTTCGGGCGGGATGAGCTTCGCGAGACCGCGAACAAACGGAATGGAATCGAGCGAGTCCGAGTGGGCAGAATCGGTGACGGTCGTAGCATCAATCATGAGAGCTTCCTTGCGATCTGAGGACTTCGTAAACGTCAGAATAGCTTGGAAGCTCTCACTTTGCGCCTTAAGTCACCGGCATTGGGCTTTGGCCGGCTTTGGCCGCGTTGGTGGCCGTGCCCAGATACGGAATCATTCCGACTAGATTCAACGCCGCATCGAGAAAACGCAGTCGCAGCAACGAAATCACCGTGTTTGCACCGCCCGATACGATCCCGAGCCACGGCACCAGACTCGTCAACGTCAGCGCCAACTGGATGTAATCCAGCTTTGCATTGATCGAATCCATCACCATCTTGTCCCAATTCTTCGCTCCTTCGAGACCCGGATC
>JAYUFI010000510.1:0-1899 GCA_043738805.1 Planctomycetaceae bacterium
TCCGACAACTCCTAGAAAACGCGGTGGCCTTGGCCAGCTAAAGTGCAAAAGTCGAACTGAGATCAAATCGAATTTCCATATCGCCTACGGAACGTTCAGCGAGAGCAGTCACCATGTTCTTGATCCTTTGTCGCTAAGTACGCCAAGTCCGAACTCAGCGTCACTAAGCAGCAGCCACTTCTTCCTGAACTTCCTGAGCGATTGCGGCAAACAAATCGGCGTGCACCACCCGGGCGCATAACATCGATTTCAGGGGCGCGCTGGCAGACAGCTCGCCGCGCACAACCGGCACATCTGCCGGAGCGTTGATTCCAATCTTCACCGTCCTTCCGTGGATTTCGAGAATGGTCAACTCGATCTCTTCGTGACCGATGCGGATTGTCTGTCGTTCTTTCCGAGATAGCACGAGCATGAAGCACTCCTTTGCGAGAAGGTAATCAAGTTGCTCAGGCATCTGCGTTCAAACTTGAAAGACAACTGAGCATTCAACGTTCCCATAGTGCTAGGCCGGTTTTTTCCGCCGATTCGCACGCGAATTCTTCATGAATTTTGAAAATGGCAAATCGCGATGTTCGCCCGCTTCAGGAATAGGCACGTTTTCCGGGGAAAACATTGTCAGTCGCTGGTTGCGTCAAACCGCAACACACCCCAAAGCGCGTGTGTTTGCGGAGACTCTTCGCGTTTCTCTCGATGAGCAGCGTGTTCTTGGTTTTCTTGAGTCACATTCCAAACGTGGACTCATCCATGCGGAGGAAACAGCGTCCTTCACCGACGCGCTTTTTCAAAGGGAGTGAATTGGTCATGAGCACTTCGTGAGAGTGCTCGTGAATGCCATGTTCCAATCACTGGAGTGATTCCAATGTTGATGTTTTCTCGCATGTCCACGCACGCACGAAACTTGTTGAGCCAGTCGCGAAAGGCTCGACGAAAGAATTGGACCGAACCGAGGGTCGAGCAGTTAGAAGTTCGAGTGGTGCTGCACGCGAATGCGGTTTTGGATGCGGAGCATCTCGCGGTGTTTGGTGCTCGCGATGCGGTGACTCAAGTCGTGACCGGTGGGCTGGTCCCCGATGCGGCGGTCACCGATCGGTCAATCGCCAGCGGCAATTGGAGCGATCCGTCGATTTGGAGTAACGGCATTCCGCACGATGGCGACAACGTGCTGGTTTCGCTGGGCACGATGGTGACTGTTGATGGCAACGAAGCGGTGGATGGCGGCGGCCATCGAATCGCTCTGCGGACGATTCGCGATGATGGGACGCTGCGATTCAATCAGCATGTCGATACGCGGTTGCTCGTTGACACGATCATTGTCGAAGGAAGCGGCACCTTTGAAATGGGGACGGCGGCTGATCCGATTGATGCCACGCATCGAGCGCGAGTTATCTTTGCTGATCGGTCGCTCGGCTTGGATTCAGCCGGTCAAGCGGCATTTGACGCGAGTCAGTTGTTGTGGGATCCGCTGCAATTCAGCCACGGCTTGATCGCGCACGGTCAGACCAGCATCTATGGGGCTCACGTCACCAGCTTTGTGTCGGGACAGAAAACAAATGCCCCCAACAGCACGACGTTTGATCTCGGTGTGCCGGTGCCGAGCGATTGGAAGGTGGGCGATCGACTGGTGATTTCGGGCAACACGGCGACGAACGGGGCGAACGTCAACACCGACGATCAAGTGCAGATCGCGGGGATCAACGGCAACGTGATCGTGCTGAGTCCTTCGACGCCGCTCAAAAGTTATCACTTCAAAGGGTCGAGCTACGTCGCCGACATGAACCGCAACGCGACGTTTGAATCAGAGACACCCGGTGTCGTCGCGAAGCGCGGGCATGTGATGTTCATGCACAACGAAAACGTGCATGTCGATGCGGCGGGCTTTTATGGACTTGGCCGCACCGA
>JAYUFI010000511.1:0-1898 GCA_043738805.1 Planctomycetaceae bacterium
GTTTTCGCGAGGCGTCGGCGGTGCTCACGAAGCTGGGCGTGGCCGAGACGTCGTGGGTGCCTGGGCGGCGCGTCAAGATTTTGGATGGCAACCATCTGCAAGCCACCGAACATCGCATCGCGGAACTGCATGCCCTCTGGGATGCTCCGCTGCCGGGGACGGCGTTGGTCGTGTGGGATCAGCCGACGCGGTTGATCATCGACGTGTTCCTGACCGAAGACGGGCATGCTCAGGAGCGATCGCTGCTGGGCGACGTGCTGCAGACCGTCGCCCAGGATGAGCTGTGGATCGCGGATCACAACTTCTGCACGCTGGGTTGGTCGCAATTTTGATTCGGGGAATAAACCAAACCGACTGCGCGTTAGCCGAACGCACAGGAACTCTGGTTTTTCAAGGAGACGAGCCACTCTGTGACTCGAACATTCCGATCACGAAGTGACCGGTCTACGTTCGCTTGCGAGCCGCGAACTCGTGGTTCGAGAAGGGGCGGTGATTGTCCAAGCCCACGATCGTCAAACTCAGACCTTCTTGCTCGAAGCTCCGTTTCACTTCGTGCAGCTTTTCCATCACGCTGCTATCGACGAGCTTGGTATCGGACAGGTCAACAATCAGGTTGTTGCGCTGTGTCAGACCGACTGCCTCAAGCTGTCGCTTGAAGGAAATCCAATTACTGAAGACCGCCGAGCCGTGTGCTTGCACTCGATAGACCTTGTCCCCTGTTTGTTCGACGCTCAGAGGGAGTTTGAAGAATGATTTCACCGAGACGCCGTTGATCATGTGAACCACGCACTTCACCGCAATGCCGATCAAAATGCCGATGAGCAAGTCCGTCGCGAGAACTCCAACGATCGTGCAGACGAAGATCAGCAGTTGTTCCTTGCCGATGTGAGAGACATGGACGAACTCGCGAATGTGAGCCAGTCGTGAGCCGGTGAAAATCAGCATCGCGGCCAACGCCGAGAGCGGGATCAGGTTCAGCAGCTTCGGAATCGCGGCGATCGCGGCGAGCAGCAGCAAGCCGTGAAACATGTTTGAGTATTTTGATTTCGCACCGTTGTCGATGTTGGCTCGGCTGCGGACGATTTCGGAGATCATCGGGATGCCGCCGAAGAACGCGACGACCGTGTTGGCGACACCCACCGCCAGCAGATCGCGGTTGAGGTCGGTTTTGCGTTTTTGCGGGTCGAGCGTATCGACCGCTTTGGAGCTGAGCAGCGATTCGAGGCTGCCGATGATCGCGAACAACGCAATCCACTTCCACGCGAAGACCTGCTTGAGAACCGAGAAGTCTGGCAGGAACGTGAAGCTCAAAAGATTGGTCGCTCGCGTACCGAGTTGTTGCACAGCATCGAGCGGCACGTTGACGAGATGCTTCTTCGCCGACAGGGCAAAGTCACCGCCCAGCGCCGCATATTTGTAGTCCTCTGTGCCGGGCGACGGCATGTGCAACACGAACATCGCGAGCGGGACAGTCACGAGCAGAACAACAACCTGAGCCGGAACCTTCTTGGCCAACTTCGGAAGAAAGGCGGGCATCCCAAACATGATGACGAGGCCGACGAGCCCGATGACCGCGATCAACGGATTGAAGTGCATCAGCGCGCTCGGCAAATGGAGGATCAATTGCAACGGTTCGAGTGCGTGCTTATGGGCATCGAGCAATTGCTCTTTAGGAACGCCGAACGCCACAGGAATCTGCTTGGCCATGATGATGACGCCGATCGACGCCAACAAACCGTGAACCGCAGCCGACGGGAAGAAGTCTCCTAAGATGCCCCCCTTCATCGCACCGAACAAAATCTGCAAGACTCCTGATACGACCGCCACCGCAAGCGTCATCTTGTACGCTGCCATCATGGCGTCACCTTCTGCGATGCCGAGGTCTTTCGCGAACGTTG
>JAYUFI010000512.1:0-13373 GCA_043738805.1 Planctomycetaceae bacterium
GAGTATCTCAAAGAGCGCGGTTTCACGGACGAGACGATTGCCCGATTCAAGCTCGGCTTTGCTCCGAATGACGGGCAGTGGTTGTTGGCTCGTGGACGCGGCAAGTTTCCGATTGATCAAATGGAGACGGCGCGGCTCGTGAAGAAGAGCGACGAAGGGGCTGGCCATTACCAGTTCTTCCGCAATCGCGTGCTGTTCCCGATCCGCAATGACAAAGGTCGCTGCGTGTCGTTCGGCGGGCGAGTCCTGCCGCAGTTCGCTCAGCCGGGAGTCGGCAAATACATCAACGGGCCGGAGAGCGACGTCTATTCGAAGAGCAATTTGCTGTTCGGGTTCGATGCCGCTCGCGAAGGGATTCGCAAAGCGCAGACGGCAGTCGTCGTTGAGGGCTACACCGACGTTTTGATCTCGCATCAGTTCGGCGTGACGAACGTTGTTGGCGTCTGTGGAACAGCGCTGACGGAAGCTCACGTCGCTCGGCTCAAGAGATTCGCGGGGCGGATCGTGCTGATGTTTGACGGCGATGAAGCTGGGCAAAAGGCTGCCGAGAAAGCGTTATCGAACTTCCTGGCCGAGAGCATCGACCTGAAGGTGCTCGTGTTGCCGGAGAACCAAGACCCCGACGAATACTTGTTTGCTCACGGGGCGGAGGCGTATCAAAAACAAATCGACAATGCGGCGGAGGCGTTTGATTTCAAGTTGCAGACGGAGATCAATCGACACGGTTTGGAGTCGATTGATGCGCGGCATCGCGTGCTGACCAGCATGTTGGAGCTGCTGGCCAAAGTCTCGAAGCTGCGTGGCACGTCGAAAGAAGATGTCATCCTGAGCCGCCTCTCCGGACGCACGCTGCTCAGCGAGCAAGTGGTACGACAACGTTTGTCAGAGTTGCGATCGCTGAAGCCGGCTGCAACCAACGGTGCGTTGCGAAACGGCAACATGTCTGCTGCCGCGATGCCACAAGGTGGCTCAGAAGCGACATCTCGATCTATGAGCGCGCCGGATGGATCAACTCCGCACAAATCGCAGCAAGTGGCCCGCTCCGGAGTTGATCGGGGTCTAAACTTCTCCGGTCGGAAGATGTCCCAAAGTGACCAGTTTGAATACGAGATTTTGGGAATCATCTTTGCAGCACCGCAGATGCTCGATGCCATTCGCTTGGAGATTGGTGACGAAGATTTTCAGAACGAACAAAATCGCCTTCTGTTGCAGACTTGCTTCGATCTGTCGGACAACGGCGAGTTGGCCACATTCGAGCGGATCATGTCGGCGATTGAAGATGGCACGTTGAAACGATTGGTGGTGTGGATTGACGAACAAGCTCGTGAGAAGGAGATCATTCAAAAGCTGACCGAGAATTTAATGACCTACAAAGAACAAAATTTGCCGCGCTATTTGGTGCAATGCTTGCAGCCAATTCAGTGGCGTCGCGAAGAACAGTTGCATCAACGCAATACCGGCCGATTGGCCCAACAACCGGAATCGCGTGCCGGTTTGAATCCCAACGCGAAAGCGCTGCTTGAGCAGCAAACTGCGTTTCATCAGAAACGTGCGGCCAAGACCACTTGGCAATGATTTGGCAGTGATCCTTCAAAACGATCCAACGCCCAGTTCCCCCAACCTTGCTGACATCCTACCGAACGCGAAGGAACTGACTGTGCATAAGCTCGACGATTCCCTGATGAATCTGGTCGCAGAAGGCAAAAAACGCGGCTTTCTGACGTTCACGCAAATCAACGATTATCTTCCCGATGAGGCGGTCAATCCGGAGAAGCTGGATGACCTGCTGATGTTGTTGGAAGAAGACGGCTTGGAAATTGTCCAAGACGATTATCAACCGAAGCTCACGGCGGCCGAGTTGAAGCGGCTCAAGCCGAAGATGAAGGACGACGAAAAGAGTCGCAAGATCGACGATCCCGTCCGCATGTACTTGACGCAGATGGGCGAGATTCCGTTGCTCACGCGCGCTCAAGAAATTGGGCTCGCGAAGAAAATCGAAATCACCCGTCGTCGCTTTCGTCGCCAATTGCTGGAGACCGAGTTTGCGTTGAAGACAGCGGTCGAGATTCTGCAGAAGGTCAGCGTTGGCGAGATGCCGTTCGATCGCACGATCAAAGTGTCGATGACCGAAGGCTTGGAGAAGAATCAAATCCTCGGTCGGATGCCGCACAATCTGCGCACGATCGAAGTCTTGCGTCAGCAGTATTTTGATGACGCGAAAATCTGGCTCGATGAAAATGCCTCGCCGACGCAGCGCAAAAAGCACGAACAACTGATGGTCCGCCGCCGTCGGAAAATGGTCACGTTGGCAGAAGAGTTGAGCGTCCGCACGCAGCGTTTGCAGCCGGCGCTCAAAGAGTTGGTGCAGATTTCGCAACGCATGGATCAACTCGAAAAGATGCTGCAAAGTCAGCGGCTCAAGAATGCGAAAGACGATCGCGAGAAACTGCAAAAAGAACTCAATGGGCTGATTCAAGTGACGCTCGAAACGCCTGCCACGTTGCGGACGAAGCTCAAGCTGATTGACGCTCGCTATAAGGAATACGATCAGGCGATGCGCGACTTGTCCGGGGGCAACCTGCGGCTGGTCGTGTCGATCGCGAAGAAGTACCGCAATCGAGGGCTCAGCTTCTTGGACCTCATCCAAGAAGGAAACACGGGACTCATGCGAGCCGTTGATAAGTATGAGTACCGTCGCGGCTACAAGTTCTCGACCTACGCCACATGGTGGATTCGGCAGGCGATCACGCGAGCGATCGCCGATCAAGCGCGCACGATCCGCATTCCGGTCCACATGATCGAAATGATGTCTCGCTTGCGGCGAGTCAACAAACAATTGCTGCAAGAGTTTGGACGTGAGCCGACAATTGAAGAGACCGCAGAATTGGCAGGGCTCAGCATTGATGAGGCTCGGCGCGTGATGAAAATTTCGCGGCATCCGATCAGTCTCGATCGGCCGGTCGGCGAAAGCGAAGACAGTTTCTTCGGTGATTTCATCGAAGACGTTTCCACCGATAACCCGGTCAGTTCTGCCGCCAGCGAAATGCTCAAGGACAAGATTGACAACGTGCTCAAGACGTTGACGTACCGCGAGCGAGAAATTTTGAAACTCCGTTACGGGCTCGGCGATGGTTACACCTACACGCTCGAAGAAGTTGGTCGCATCTTCAAGGTGACTCGCGAGCGTGTCCGACAAATCGAAGCGAAAGCGGTTCGCAAACTGCAACATCCAGTTCGCAGCAAGCAACTCCAAGGGTACTTAGAGGAGCTTGAGCCAGTCGCGTGACGGCGAGCTGGAAGCCTCGTCTTGAATTGATGCACGAGCCAGCCGAGTTGATCTTGGCTGGCTCGTGCTATTTGTTCGTAGCTCAGGCGGCTCGCCTGGGTCTTGTCTCAACGCCAATCACAGGCGAGCCGCCTGTGCTACGTGTGATGCAGACCTTCTGCGTTGATTGCCCTGAGTTGGTTGTGGGACTAACGTGCCAGCGCCAGTGGATGCTGGCATTCGAGTCCCCAAATTCAACCGGAGAATTCAGCTATGTCAGACGTCGTGATCAATACTCGTGAGAATGGTCCGCTCTTAGTTTCTGGTCCGGCAACGCTTTGCGATCATCTCGGTAACAAGTACGACTTGGGCGGGAAAGAGACCTTCGCGTTGTGTCGTTGTACGGCGAGCAAGAAGCGTCCGTTTTGCGACGGCAGCCATAAGACAACTGGGTTTCAAGCCTGTGAAACCGTGCCGACAAATGCGTAATGCAAAAGTAACCCGACGCGTGAGCGAGGGCGGACGCTCCAGAAGACCATGAATTTGGGGGCTCTTGGAGCGTCCGCCCTCGCTCACGCGTCGGGTTACTTCATGAGTTCGACCCCGAAACCTTCAGGAGCCTCTCATGCTTCGCTCATGGATTCTGGTGACGTGCTGCGTTCTTTGGACAACCTCAACGGCGAGTGCGCAAGCGCCGTCAGAACAAGACGCAACCGCGATCAAAGCCGGACTCGCTGACCTGTCGAAGGCGGTTTCCGAGCTGAAGCAGAAGAGCAAAGACGCTCGGCTGATTGCTGACGTTGAGGTCTTCGCCAAGGGTGTCGAGTGGGCTTTGCGGCACGAAGAGTTTTATCTTCCGCCACCGCCGATGGGCGGATCGAAGCCGAAGGGTGAGCTGAAGTCGAAGTATCCGCAGTATGCGTTGAACGCGATCAAAATTGGGTTGCGACGTGCTGAAGAATTGTCAGTCGGAATGCCGAGTTGGCCGGCTCAGACTGGCAAAACGATTCGCGGTTATGTCTCGCGAGTGGACGGTTCAGTTCAGCCTTACGCGGTGACGTTACCGGACGGGGCGGCGGCGAAAGGCTCGAAGCGTTGGCCGCTGTATGTGGTATTGCATGGTCGCGGCGGTGAGAGCAATGAGATTCGCTTCATTGACATGCACGAGGGAAAACCGCTGCCGAAAGATCAGACATGGATTCAGCTCGACGTCTTTGGCCGGATTGATAACTCGTATCGTTGGGCGGGTGAGACCGACGTCTTCGAGGCGATCAACGATGTCAAACGGCGATTCAGAATTGACGATCGTCGAGTTGTGTTGTGGGGCTTCTCGATGGGGGGAGCGGGGAGTTGGCACTTGGGCGTGCATCATCCGGATGAGTGGTGCTCAGTCGGGCCGGGTGCGGGCTTCGTCGATTACTACAACTATCAAAATCGCAAAGAGCCGCTCCCGTCGCCGCAGCATGACACGCTCAACATCTACGATGCGCTGCCATACACGCTCAATGCGTTCAACGTTCCGATTTGCACGTATGGCGGAGAACTCGACAAGCAATTGGCGGCGAGCACGTTGATGGTCGAAGCGGCGAAGGCGAAGGATGTCGCGATCAAGCAACTCATCGGGCCGAACACCGAGCACAAATTTCATCCCGACAGCCTCAAGGAGTTCATGGCCTTTCATCAGCAGAACGTCGAACAAGGCCGACCGACTTCGCGGCAACGACGCGAGATTCAGTTCGTGACGCACACGCTGAAGTACAACCGCTGCGATTGGCTGACGATCGAAGAAATAGACGAGCCGTATGACGCGGCGAGCGTGCATGCGCGTGTCGGCGAGGACGGCGTGGTGCATATTCAAACGGAGAACGTCGCCGCGTTGCAGATCGCTCGCGATATCGCCGACCGAGTCGAAATCGACGGCAACGAACTGCCGCTCGCAAACGCGGCGGGAGGACTGCTTCCCGGCGTCTTCTACTCATGGAACGCTGATCATTGGGAGTTGTTGGACTACGACAGCTCTCGTGCCTTCACAGAGAACTCCAGTTTTCACAAGCGACACAACTTGCAAGGCCCGATCGACGATGCCTTCATGGAGCCGTTCGTCTGTGTGCTTCCGACCGGCAAAGCGTGGAACGAGTCGCACGCGGCGTGGGCCAAGTGGACCCACGAGCGATTTGCTCGCGAGTTCGACAAGTGGTTCCGCAGTGTTGCTCCGTCGGTCAAAGACAGCGCGATGACGGACGAGTTGATCGCCGACAAGAATCTGATTCTGTTCGGCGACCCCGGATCGAACGTTGTGCTCGCTCGCATCCTCAAAGAGTTGCCGGTGAAGTGGACGCAGGATTCGATCGAGGTTGCCGGCAAGAAATATGACCCGGCTCAACACGGCCTGGCGTTGATCTATCCGAACCCGCTGAACCCGAATCGATACGTGGTCATCAACTCCGGTCACACCATTCACGACGCTGAATTCATCGGCACGAACGCGCTGCTGTTTCCTCGCTTGGGAGACATCGCCGTCCAAAAGTTTGCTGCGCAGAAGGACGGCCGATTCACCGAAACAACCGAATGGTCCAGCCTGTTCAACTCGAACTGGAAACTGGACCTTCCGTGAAACGTTAGCCATTCGGCGGCAGAGCGGGTTTGGTCGCGGCGTTCTTATCAATTGGCCGGAACGGCGATGGCACGGCTGTTGGTGCTCAGGAATTTCAGGTCGTCGATTTCGAATTGATCGCCCGCCCCGAAGTTGTCTGATTGGGCTGGATCAAGAATAAGTACTAATCCGCCATCGATGTTTTCTTTCGCGTACTCCAAAAACTTGTCAACGTTCCCCGCGTCCGAAAACCGAGCGGAACAGACTTGCCATTCGGAGCTGCATTCGATGGAGTCAAACTGAAGTCTGGTGGCATAGTTTGCGGAGTGATTTTGCTCGATGCGAAATTGCATTCTGGCGGTGGCCTCACGGCGACTCTCGGCTCGAATGGCTCGGTGGCGGAATTCGATCGACGTTTGCTTGAGATCGTCGAACGTGATTTCGCGTGGAGTCAGCGTCGGTAGAATGAAGTCTTTGGCTGGCAGATGTGGTCCCAGCTTGATGCCGATGTAGTCCATTTTTTTCGGGACGGCATCGAACCGGATTCTCAAGCAGCCGGGTTGCCCGCCAAATCCGGAGTCGCTCACTTCGGTGATTCGCGCGCCGAGTCCAACTTGACCTTCAGGTGTTTTGTAAAAACCTGCAAGCGAGTGTTGCAGCGTCCCCTCCTTCTTGGTGTTGCCATCTTCGAGGAACACAAAAGCTCCGTTGTCGGAATCAGCGAATGAATCGTGGAAGATGACGACCGGTTGCTTGTTGACGGCAGTTGTGGATGGCAAGGAGTTCGTCGCTTTCGTCGTAGCGACCGGTTCAACTTTCGTCGGCTCCGCTTTGACGGGCTCGACCTTGATCGGCTCCACTTTGAGTGTCGTCGACGACGAGAGCGAAGCAGACGTCGTCGAATTCGACGCGGAACCCGAAGAAGTCAGAGAAGAACTCTCTGTGCTGATCGGCCGCGCGACCTCTTGTTTGGTGACAGCCTCAACAGTCTTTCCTGTCAGACTTTTGAAGCCCCAACCGATCGTGACGCACAAGAGTAAAATTGATCCGACTGTGCCGAGCAGGACTCCCGGTGACTGTTGATTGAAGAATCTTTTCCAAGCGGGCGGCTCGTACAAATCGACGACGGGAATGTCTTCAACGTCGTCTTTGGCCGACCGGATGGTGGATATGGTCACGAGTCGCGAAAGCCCTGTTTCATCACTGTCGAGCTTCGCGCGTTTTGTCGATCCAGACTTTACCGAGACGGACTCCGCACGCGCGGACTTGGCCGCAGGCACCGGTGCCAACTTCTTCGGTGAGCCTGTCGTCCTGATGACGTTCTTCAACGAGTCCAGTCCCTTCAAGACTTCGACCATCGTTTGGAAACGGTCTTCCGGCCTCTTGGCGACCATCTTTTGATAGACCGCTTCCAACTGCGGCGGCGCATCCGCACGTTTGTTTCTCAGCGGTGGCGGAGCTGCCGTTTGATGATCGAGCAGTCGCTTGGTTTCGGAACTGCTGGGAAACATCACTTCGGCACAGAGCAACGCGTACAACGTACAACCCAAGCTGTAGATGTCCGATCGCTGATCCGCGCGGATCGAATCAATCGCCTGTTCGGGAGCCATGTAGTCGCTCGTGCCGAGACTGGTTCCCGCTTTCGTGAGTTGTTCGCGGCTGTTTTCTTCGATCGTGTCCAAGCGTGCGAGTCCCATGTCGAGCACTCGCAATTGCCCTTTCTCGTCGAGGATCAGATTGCTGGGCTTGATGTCGCGATGAATGACTCCTTGACGATGCGCGTATTCCAAACCTTTCGCCGCTTGAGTGACGTAATCAACCGCCAACGTCATCGGCAACGGACCATTCTCTTTCACCAAGTCGGAGAGCACTTTGCCCTTCACTAATTCCATCGCGAGAAAGTACGTGCCGTGAGCTTGATTCGCGTCATAGGCTTTGACGATGTGCGGGTCTTCCAACTTCGCCGCCGCGCGAACTTCACGCAGAAAACGATCGACCATACCCTGACTGTTGAGCCGATCTGGGTGCATCAACTTCAACGCGACCGATCGACCCATCAGCCGATGCCGCGCCTCGAACACCGTACCGAAGCCACCTTGTCCGAGCTTGTCCAACACCAAATAAGTGCCAAGTAACAACCCTTTGCCACGCCCTTTCAGAATCGTGCGTGCTTGAAATTGAGTGATTTTTCCTGCGGCAACCAATGCGTTTAGCAATGGCTCAATCTCTTGTCGTTGAGCAACCGGCAGCTTCTGAGCGACCGCGTTCAATTCGTCCTTCGTCACTAACTCCAACAAATCGACAATCAGCTTCTCAAGATCAATCCGAGTCATGACAGGTTTCCGAAGACGAAGTATCGAGACAGAAGAATGGTGTCTTCCGGAGCTTAGGTCACAGATTGCGAGCCACCGTCATCTCCCGCGCGCAGCTCACTCAAAACAATGGCCACCACCAGTTCGCCGAAAACAATCACTACGACCGGACCTGTGACTTCGCCGCAAGACGATTTGACCTCGTGATTTAATCACTCGACAATCGTGTTCGCGATTTTTGCTCTCGACATCGAGTCATTGAAGTGTGATCCCGAAGCAATACCGCCACGGCCTCATTCCCCCGCAGACTCCAGAAAGACTGATGCCATGCGATTCTTTGCGACGTCGGCGTGTTGCTTACTCAAACTGAGCAGTTTGAGTTACCTAATGGTTGGGATGCTGCTGATGATTGCTGCGGCCAGTTCGCGGGCGGCAGATGCAGCGTCAGCATTACGGCCGAATGTCGTGCTGATTTATGCGGACGATTTGGGTTACGGCGACCTCGGCTGCTACGGAGCGAAGAATTGGAAGACGCCGAACCTCGATCGGCTGGCCGCGCGAGGAATGCGGTTCACCGATTTCTATGTCGCTCAAGCGGTCTGTTCGGCGTCGCGGACGGCGTTGCTCACCGGCTGTTATCCCAATCGGCTCGGTATCCTCGGAGCGTTGGGGCCGAAGAGCCTGAACGGCATTCATGACGATGAGACAACCCTTGCCGAAGTGTTGAAGTCGCGCGGCTACGCGACCGCGATCTTTGGGAAATGGCATCTCGGCCATCATCCGCAGTTTCTTCCGACACGTCATGGCTTCGACGAGTATTTCGGGCTGCCGTACTCGAACGACATGTGGCCGCATCATCCAGGGGTCGCGCATTTGTCTCTGGAAGATCGCCTGAAAAATTGGCCGTACTTGCCGCTGGTTGAGGGAGACAAAGTGGTCAACGCGAACGTCACGGGCGAAGAGCAAACCAAGCTGACGGCGTGGTACACCGAGCGATCGGTGGCGTTCATCGAAAAGAACCGCGAGCGACCATTCTTCTTGTATGTGCCACAGACGATGCCGCACGTTCCGTTGTTTGTGTCGGAGAAGCAGAAAGGAAAATCCGCTCAAGGTCTGTACGGCGATGTGATCCAAGAGATCGACTGGTCTGTCGGTGAAATCACGGCAACACTGGAAAGGCTCGGCCTGACGCAGAACACGTTGGTGATCTTCGCCTCGGACAACGGCCCGTGGCTGACTTACGGCAATCACGCGGGCGGATCGGGCGGGCTTCGCGAAGGAAAGGGAACCGTGTGGGAAGGTGGCGTACGTGTCCCCTGCATCATGAGTTGGCCCGGCAAAATCCCCGCCGGCCAAACGTGTTCAGAGCCGATCATGACGATCGACATCCTCCCGACGATCACAAAATTCGTCGGCGCGGAATTGCCCAAGCATCCGATCGACGGCCTCGATATCTGGCCGCTCATTGCCGGAATGCCCGAAGCCAAGACGCCTCACGAGGCGTTGTATTTTTATTGGGGACAGCATTTGCAAGCCGTTCGTTGCGGTCATTGGAAGCTGCACTTTCCGCATCCGTTTGTCTCTGTCGATACCGCAACCGCTGGTGTTGATGGCAAGCCCGGCAAAGCGGCTCAGAAAGAAATCGGCCTCGCGTTGTTTGACCTCGACACTGATCGCGCGGAAACCACGAACGTTGTTGAACAACATCCGGACGTTGTTGCTCGCTTGACCGCACTGGCTGATCAGGCACGAGCGGACCTCGGTGATTCGGCCACGAAGCAAAAGGGATCAGGCGTCCGTCAAGCAGGAGTCGTACAACCGTAAAACCTGACCAAGAGCAAATTCGTATTTTCGTAGGACGGGCACTCCTGCCCGTCATTTGATATTCGACGGGCAAGGGTGCCCGTCCTACGAATTTGTTCTTGGACAAGTGCTGGGACGAACATTCCGTGCAAGCGATTGAGTTTCTCGAACAATCACTCGCTTGCGCGTCGTGCTGGCGATTCGCTACTCTGACGGCATGTCACACACGATTCACATTCAGACTGGTGCGCGACTGCATTTCGGGCTGCTGGCCGTGCAAGCTCCGACCGGTCGCAACTTTGGCGGCGTTGGCCTGATGGTCGATGCGCCGGGCGGCCATCTGACTGTGACTGTCTCGGAAGAGGATCTGGTACACGCGCCGGAAGAGCTTGCTTCCCGATTGGTTGAATGGCGGAGCAAGTATCGCGAACTCTGTCCCGCCGAGCATCGTCCACCGACTTGCTTGATCGAGGTGACTCAGACAATCCCGATCCATACCGGATTGGGTTCAGGCACACAGACCGCGCTCGCGCTCGCCGCAGCGCTGTCGAGACTCAGTGGAGAAACGCCGATCACAGCGACCGAGTTGGCTCGGCGCGTGGGCCGAGGTCTGCGATCTGCGCTCGGGATTCACGGCTTCGATCACGGTGGCTTTCTCGTGGAAGCCGGGAAACAACGTCCGGAAGAGATCAGCCCGTTGATCAGTCGCATCGCCGTTCCCGCTGACTGGCGACTGCTGTTGATCACACCGCGCGACAATTGCGGACTCTCTGGCGAGTCCGAGCGATCGGCGTTTGCGAAGCTCGGCCCGATGCCCAATTCGATAACCGATCGTCTCTGTCACATCGCGCTGATGGAACTGATCCCTGCCATGCAGATCGGTGATTTTGATTCCGTCTCCGAATCGCTGTTTGAATTCGGCCGACTCAACGGCGAGTATTTTGCGCCGATTCAAGGTGGCCTGTTCGCTGATCCTCGAATGAGCGATCTCGCTGATCGCTTGCGATCAAGCGGCTGTCGCGGAGTCGGTCAAACATCATGGGGTCCGACGTTGTTCGCTCTTTGCCGCGACGATAATGAAGCGACGGAACGTCAACGCGAACTGCTGAGTCTTGTTGGTGCGATGAGTTTCGATCACGGCCTCGTTCGGCCTCGCAACATGGGAGCGGTGGTCGCAACCACTCGCTAACACGATGCGCAAGCGAGTGATTGTCCGAGGACGAACACTCGCTCGCATGTCGTGTTAGCACATCAAGATGCTTTTCCTGAATTGGATCGTTTGCCAACAGTGACGTTCGGAAATGCTTCCCTTGCAGGTCGCTGCGGCAAGCATGACGATGTTGGTCGTGATCGCTGTTGAGACTCTTCTTTTGGTTGCCGCTCCCGATGGATATCCCCGCTGATTTGACTGATTCGCTCCCCGTGCCAACATCACCGATCGCTCCGCTTCGCCGACTTAACCATGCGGAATGGGAACAATTCCAACGGGACGGTTTTTTTGTGTTCCGCCAATTGATGTCGGCGGAGACTCGCGGGCAAATGTTGGCAGTGACGCTCGATGGCGTGCAGCGCGAGATCGCTCCGATCGAGTACGAGGCCGACCTGCATTATCCCGGTGCGCCGACATCGTTCGGTTCCGAAGGAGGTCGGACGATTCGGCGGTTGAAGCAAGCCCACTCGCGGCATCATATTTTCACGCAATGGCTGTGCGATCGCGAGCTGACCGATCGGCTGGTTGATTTGTTGGGACCGCGAATCGTGATGCCGCTCGCACATCACAACTGCATTATGACCAAGCAGCCAAAATTCAGCAGCGACACCGGCTGGCATCAAGACATCCGATATTGGGCCTATCAGCAGCCGGACCTGATCAGCGTCTGGATTTCGCTCGTTCCCGAACGAGTCGAGAACGGCTGTCTGCGAGTCATTCCCGGTTCGCACCGCCTGAATTTCGATCGGTCACGCTTCGACGACCAGTTATTCTTTCGAGCGGACTTGCCGGCGAACTCACGGCTCATCGCGACATCGGTTCCGGTTGAACTCGATCCCGGCGACGTGTTGTTCTTTCACGCCAAGACACTGCACGCCGCCAGTCGCAATCACTCGACGCAGACGAAGTACTCGGTCGTCTTCACGTTTCGTGGTGCCGAGAACCTGCCGCTCGCGGGAAGTCGATCGGCGGAATTGCCGGAGTTGATGCTGCCTGCGTGGCAATCTCCAGGCGAGCGGGGCGGCGTCAGCCCCGCTCGCCTGTCGTATTCAGGTTCAGCGAATTGAGCGATCACTCGACGTGATACGCCCTGGCCAGCGTGCGCAGCGTTTCGATTGCGTGGCTGTCTAACGCGCCGTCCCAAGCGATCTCAACCGCCGCCGAGCCGCCGCCGACGAGTTCTTTCACGGCGACGTTGATATGCCCTCGATGGTCGTAGCTATAAACCACTTCCACCGGCGAACCGACGGGAAGTGCTTGCGGAAGTTTGCTGATCCGCACGTCACCGATGTAGGTGCTCGCAGCGACATCGGCGGATTCGCCCTGCAGTAAGCGAATCACGATGCTGTTGGGCATATCGACGGTCGTGATGAACTGCTTCTTGATCCCGCACGGCAGCCGTGAATTGCGGGGAATCATGATGTGATTCTTTTTCTTTGATTGGTCCGTTGGATTTGTGATCTCGACACCCAGTGAGTGCGAATTGACGTCGATCGTCGTGACCGCTCGCAGCCGATTGAGCAGTGCGTGCGTCAAGCGGCCTTGTCCATCGGTCGCTTTCGCTTCGAGGATCGCCGCGTGAATCGCGGCTCCCTGAGCGACTGCCAACTGCGGATTCAGCACGCGCGACGGCGTCTTGCCGGTGAGCTTCTTGAGCATCTCCATGACGGCCGGCATCGCGGTGCTCCCGCCGACGACGAGCACTTCATCCAAGCTGTCACGCGGGATGTTGTTGTTGTCGAGCACGAACTCGGTCGTGTCTTTCGTTCGTTGCAACAGGTCGAGCGTGATTTTTTCGTATTCCGTGCGACTGAGTTCGACAGGCAGCTTTTGACCTCGATAAGTGACTTCGATTGTCGTCTTGTTCCAGTGACTCAGTTCTCGTTTGGCCGCTTCGCACTCGCGGAGCAGAGCGAACTTCGCCCTGTCGTCTTGTCTTGGATCAACGCCGAATTGTTTGGCAAACTTTTCGCTGACGAAGTCCAGAATGCGCGCGGTCCAGTCCAAGCCACCGAGCATTGTGTCGCCGTCAGTCGCGACGACGTTGAATTGCGTCGGCGTGTATTTCACGACGGTGAGATCGAACGTTCCGCCACCGAGGTCATAAACCAAAATGGTTCGCGTCTTGTCAGGAACGTCGAGCCGCCCCATCTCACCTTTCGACCAGGCATACGCCAACGTCGCGGCAGT
>JAYUFI010000513.1:0-1897 GCA_043738805.1 Planctomycetaceae bacterium
TTCGACCACTCGCTGGTGCGTCGCGCTAGTTTGGAAATCTCCAATGATCAATCTTTTCCTCGTCTCATTGGGCTTTCTCTCTCATGTCCATCGCCGGTAATCCGTCTCAGTCATCGCTGACTCCGTCGAATCGACGGCCGATTCCGTTGCAGGTGCGGCCCGATTTGCGGATTGAACGTATTGAGTACCAAGGGGTCGCCTATTGGGTCGTCAAAGAGCCGGTCGGGCTGAAGTACTACCGCTTGCAGACGGAGCAGCACGAGGTGCTCTTTCTGCTCAATGGAGAACGCAGCCTGGAAGAGATTCGTGACGAGTTGCTTCGCATCATGCCGACGGTTCGTCTGCAAATGAGTGACATTCAACATCTCATCACGGACCTGCATCAAAAGGGACTCGTTCACAGCAATCGTGCCGGACAAGGAGCCGCGCTGCTCAAGCAGAAGAAAGACAATGCCAAGAAAAAGTTCTGGCAGACGCTCAAGAGTTTGTTGTATTTGCGGCTTCCGGGCTGGGATCCGGAACGGACGTTGATGTTTCTCGATCCGATCGCCGGCTGGCTATTCAAGCCGATCGGTTTGATCCTGATGACGTTGTTTGCCCTCTCGTCGTGGATCGTGCTGGGGATTCGCTTTCACGATTTCACCGCACAAATCCCGGAGTTTCGGCAGTTCTTCGGTTGGCCCAACATGATCTATCTGTGGGTCACGCTGGCCTGCTGCAAAATTTGTCACGAGTTCGGCCACGGCCTCAGTTGTAAAGTTTACGGCGGCGAGTGCCACGAGATGGGGGTGATGATGCTCTGCTTCAGCCCTTGTCTGTATTGCGATGTGTCCGACAGTTGGACACTGAAGAACAAGTGGAAGCGCATCATGATCGGCGCGGCCGGCATGTATATCGAAGTGATCATTTCCGGCGTCGCGATCTATTTGTGGGCATCGACGAAGACCGGGCTGATGCACCACTTGTGCTTGAACATCTTCTTCGTCACGACGATCACCACGGTCATCTTCAACGCGAACCCGCTGATGCGGTTTGACGGCTACTACATGCTGTCGGACTTCTTGGAAATTCCCAACATGCGTCCGAAAGCGGACAAGCTGATGCGCGAAAGTTTCGCGTGGTATTGCTTGGGAATCGAATCGCGCCCGGACCCGTTCATGCCAGAGACCGGACGGTTTTGGTTCGTGGTCTTCGCAGTGACAGCGAATGTCTACCGCATCTTTGTGATGTCGGCGATCTTGACCTTTTTCTACACCGTACTGAAACCGTATGACTTGCAGAGTCTCGGCATCACGATGGCGGTCTTCTCGTTCTCCGGCATCATCTTCTCCATGTTTCAAAACCTGTATCAAATCATTACTGCACCGAGGGTCGAACCCATGAGCCGCCCGAAGATCATCGCCACTTGTACGGTGCTGATTTGTGTTCTCGCCGTCGGACTGTTTATTCCCATTCCGTGGCACCGCGAGGCGACGTTCATCGTCGAACCGCACGATGTGCAACACGTTTACTCGACGACTCCCGGTTTCCTCCGCATTCAATACGTGCGTGAAGGGCAAGCCGTGAAAGAAGGGGAGTCGCTCCTGCAACTCGAAAATCCTGAGAAGCAAGACAAGCTTCAGGAAATGTACGTGCAACGAAAAGTGGTCGAACAAGAGATGAAAGTGCATCGAGCGAATGACTCGCAAGCCGAACTGGCGGTTGCTGAAGAGAAGCTGCATACGATCCGCGAGCAGATCGCTGATTTTGAACAACAGTTGGACGAGCTCGAACTGATTGCTCCGTGCTCCGGTTACATTGTTTCTCCGCAAGCGAACCCCGAACCGAAGCTCGATGAGACTCGGATGCAGTTGGCTCAATGGACGGGAACTCCGCTAGAGACTCGCAACCTTAACTG
>JAYUFI010000514.1:0-1896 GCA_043738805.1 Planctomycetaceae bacterium
TCCAGCAACTCGAACATCAGCCCGGACACGTCCGATGGTGGCGGCGGCACGTAACTGCCGACACGCACCGCAACCGTGCGGTAGCGACCGGCCTGCCCCTGATCCATGACATCTTCCGCCAGCAAGCGATGAAGAGCAAAGACGTCGTTGTGCCGAATGACTTTCTTGTTCGCGTTCTTCTCGATGTAGCGCAGCCCGGCGAAATAGTTCAGGACTTCCCGTTGAGACCGTTGGTCGGACGCGGCCAATTCCCGGCCCTCTTCCAAGGCTCGCACTTGTTCCAGCGTCAGCGGATTCCCTTCGATGGCGGTCGAAGCGTGGACGTTTCGAGTCCGGGTGTCCTTTTGCAAAGCTGGAACCCACGATAGCTCAATCGTTGCACTCTGAATCCGTTCGCGCAGCGCCGCCACACTCTCGACGAGTGAAAGAAGTCGCGGACTGATCGAAAAGTGCGGTTCGTAGGCCATGAGATTAGTCAAGCATGAGTCAAGCGGTTAGTCAAGCCGATGCGAACTTGCCTTGCTCGAAAGATCGCCCCAACAAATTGTCGTCGTCATCGACTGACTCACGACAACATCCCGTCACCCAAAGACCTCTCTGAACTCAGGTCGTCAACGTCGTTCAAGCCGTCAGGCAGTAACCCCGCCAGCCTCACAATCTCCCCCTTCACGTCGTCAGAGAGCGCCGGCCAGACTTCGATCAGCTTCACGAGCCGAGCGTCAGAGAATGCGTCGGATTTTACGTCGCCTTGATCATCAATTATGTGTTTTCCACGGGAAATCACACAAGATGTCGAGTCCTGGTCGGGTAACTGGCTTTTGATTACTCCCTAAAATCGCTGGAAGGCTCCGGAAACTCCGGGGCTTTTGCGTTTCGGGATTTTCAGCCGAGTGGATGGTTGCCCCCATTTCGCTCATCACCAATTGCCCCTTTCGGCAAGTCAAGCCGGTTGAGAAACGGCCGCGTCACGCAGGCGGGGTTCGCATTGATTTCATCCAAGAATTGGCAAGCCATGTCGCTGGGGATTTTATTCCCTTGTTCCCACGCTCGCACCGTTTGCACTGACACGCCGAGAAATTTTGCGAAGAGCGGCTGACTGAGCTTGAGCACGTCGCGAGTCTTCCGCACGGTCGCCGGGTTATACGATGTCGGTTCTAAGTTGAGCCGGATTTTGCGGACGGTGAACTTCTCGGACAGCCCCGTCCGTCTCTGGCACCACGGGAGCACCTCGCGGTTCCGCCATGATCGCGAATTGCAGCATCCACGAGTCATCGTTGTTCAACCTCAGACGCTATGCCGCCGAATAGGCGTTCCGTTCTGCGTCGGAGTACGAATCGTAGATGTGCTGAAACACGACTTCGCATTTGGCTTGGTACTGGTCTGCGGAGTACGGTGGCGGCAGTTGGTCCAGAACCTCTTCGATGCAGAGGCGGACGGCGGCTTGAGTTTGTTGGCGCTTTTTCCAGTCGAGAACCAACTTGCCAGCCTTGAGCTTTCCCAACAGGTCGCGAGCCATTGCTTTGACTTGGATTTGCTCGTTCGCCTTGAGGTTGATGTTGGGCTTCGTGAGCAAGTCGAAGATGGCCAATTCTTCTTCGGTCAGTCCCTCGGCGAGTCCCCGCTTATCTTCTTCGTTCAGCTTTTGAGCGAATTGGCAAAGCTGGCGGAAGAACTCTTCGACGTTGATGCTGCCGGCGTTGTATTCGTCGATCATCGTTTGGAATTCCGCCAAGTAGTCCACGCGGGTCTTGTTCAGCCGAATCAATTCGTGAATCCGCCGCTCGACCGCGTTGCGTAGAGTGGCTGCTTCGGTTCGTTTGCGGCCGTGTTCAAACTTCTTTTGCAGAGCTTCAAAGTCGATGCTGCTGAGGTCGAGCAGTTGTTTCGCTCGGTCGA
>JAYUFI010000515.1:0-34922 GCA_043738805.1 Planctomycetaceae bacterium
GTCACGGTGTTTTCTCCCTCGACACCGATCGTCATCAGTGTGAAGCCGAACGCGGTCAACGTCACGACGGCTCCGGCGAATGCTGGAGCGGTGAAAAAGGGTGAGAAGCTGGAAGTCAAAGTCACGATTCAGCGCGTGAATAATTTCGCGGGACCGGTGACTTTGGAGTTGGTTTCACCTCCAGGTGTTGTCGGGCTCACTGCCGAAAAAGTGACAATCCCCGCCGACAAAACGGAAGGGATCATCCTGGTGACTTCGGCCGGAGACGCCACCGAAGGACAAATTGCGAACGCCGTGATTCGTGCCTCAGCGGAATTCGATGGAGCAGTCGCTGCGTCCGACGGAGCCGTGGCAATCAATGTGACGAAGTAAGAAATAAAACATAGTGCGGCGAAGCCGCAAAGTAGACGGGTCACTCCGTGACTCGAACACGAAACGGAATAGAAGAAAAAGAGAGACTACTATGAGTCGATGGACTTGGCTTTCACTCGGACTCGCGTTTTTTGTGGCGAACGCGTCTGCTCAAGAAAACAAACCGGCGGCGGCGAATGCCATCAAGCCGGAAGCGGTCAATTTGGGACGGCCGGTGGATTTTGAAAAAGATATCCAGCCGATTCTCGATGCGAATTGCGTCGCCTGTCACAACCTCGGTCAGGCGGAGAGCAAGCTCAACTTGGAGCGTGTGGACTCCATCATCAAGGGTGGCAAACGCGGCCCGTCGATTGTCGCCAAAGATCCGGATAAGAGTTTGATCTACCTCGTGGCCTCGCGGGCTCAAGGCCCGGCGATGCCGCCGTTGCCGAACAAAGTCGACGCCAAAGCCCTCACACCGAAAGAACTTGGTACGTTGCGGCAGTGGATTTTGGAAGGTGCCTCCGGCGGCATGGGCGGGATGAAAGACCAAGTGAATTGGCAGCCGGTCCCAGCAACCGCAAAGGCGATTTACAGTCTGGCGATTGCCCCTTGGGGCCGATACGTGGCGGCTGGCCGAGCGAATCAAGTCTTGGTTTACGATGTTGAAAGTGGCGATGAACTGGCTCGGTTGGTTGATCCGAATCTGGCGGCCATTCAGCACAACGGCAAGCCGATGTATCCGACGGGCGCGGCTCATCGCGATTTTGTTCACGCGTTGGCGTTCAGTCCCGATGGACTCACGATTGCCTCGGCCGGATACCGCACGGTGAAGCTGTGGCAGCGCCCCGCGAGTGCTCGGGTTCGCGAGATTCCGGTGGGTGCGGCTGTGACCACAGTCGCCGTGAGTGCCAACGGACAATGGCTGGCGACAGCCGGTGCGGACAATGCCATCAAGTTGTGGAATCTGGCCGATGGACAACCGGGCAAAACGCTCGCTGGTCACGCCGCCGCAGTTCACAGTTTGGCATTCAACGCCGATGGATCGAAACTGGCCTCCGCTTCTGAGGACAAGACGATTCGCGTCTGGAACTTGGCGGACGGCACCGAGGCGAACAAGATCGAATCACCTGCTCCGGCTAAAGCGGTGGTTTTCAACGCGGACGGTGCGAAGGTGATCGTTGGGCAAGCGGACAACATCATTCGTATCTGGGCGATTCCGGCGGCGGCTCCGTTCATGCCGGAGAAGGAAATTAAAGGTCACGGTGGCCCAGTTCATGCGATCGCGTTGATTACCGGCGGCACACAGATTCTGTCGGGTAGCGAAGACCAAACGGCTCGCGTGTGGGATCTGGCCAGCGGCAATCAAGTGCGTGCGTTTGCTCACGGCGGGCCGGTCACGTCGGTCGCGATTCGGGCCGACGGCTTGTTCGCGGCGACGGGCGGTGCCAACAACATTGCCAAACTGTGGAACAATCAAACCGGTGCGCAGGTCGCGGAGCTCAAAGGGGACGTTACGCTGAATCGCACGGTTGTCGAACGCACCGAAGACCAAAAGGTGGCACAGCAATTTGTGGCACTCGCCCTCGCGACATTCAAAGCGGCGGAGACAAATCAGAAGGAGCGCGATGAAGCAGTCAAGAAGGCGAACGAAGCCAAAGTCGCCGCCGACAAAGCTGTTGTCGAACAAGACCCGAAAGTGAAAGAAGCAGCGACGAAAGCGGAGGCTGCGAAGAAGGCGGCTGACGACAAGAAAGATGATGCGGCGTTGGCAAAAGCCTCGACGGACGCGGCGGCCGAACTGACGAAGCAAATGGACGAGCTGAAGAAGCGGCAGGACGCCGTTGTTTCGGCGGTGCGAGCCGTTCAGCTCAGTGAGACAGCCGCCAAGGCGGCGGTCGATCAGATCAATGTGGCGAAGGTTCAGCAGGATGCCATGACCGCCGCTCAGATGAAGGCCGATGCCGATCTGAAGGCCGCGACTGATCTCGACACCGCCGCAGTGAAGCCGGTTCGCGGTGTGGCTTTTTCGGTCGATGGCAAGCGATTGCTCACGAGTGGTGATGACAACTTGATTCACGTTTGGGACAGCACTGTTGGTAAGCCGATCGAAGTTTTCTCTGGCCACAAAGCGGTTGTTGGCTCAATCGCGACTGGTCCGAACGGCTTGGTGGTTTCTGGTTCGCAGGATCAAACGGCTGCGGTGTGGAACACAATTCCAAAGTGGAGTCTGATCGGCCAACTGGGACCGAAGAAAGAAGCTCCGCTGGATCTCGCTCCATCACCGTTTGTCAGCCGAGTGCTCAGTTTGGCGTTCAGCAGCGACGGAAAATGGCTTGCGACTGGCGGCGGTGAAGCGTCTCGTAGCGGTGAGCTGTTCCTGTGGGATGTCGCTCAGCAAACGATGGTGAAAGAACTGAAGGATGCTCACAGCGACACGGTCATGAGCATCGAGTTCAGCCGTGATGGAAAACTTCTCGTGAGTGGCGCGGCCGATAAGTTTGTGAAGCTGTGGGATCTCGGAACGGGCAAGCTGGTCAAGGCGTTTGAAGGTCACACGCATCACGTCTTGGGCGTGTCGATCAAGGCGGACAATAGCCTCATTGTCAGTGCGGGTGCTGACAATGCTATTAAGGTCTGGAACATCGAAACCGGCGAGCAAGCTCGCACGATTCCCGGTTACACGAAGCAAGTCACGTCCATTCATTTCTTGGGTGTCACCGAGAATATGGTGAGTTGCGGCGGCGATAAGACGGTTCGCTATCACAATGCCGCGAATGGTGGGCAGCCGCGAGCCTTCGCGGGCGGCACCGACTTCATGTATTGCGTCGCGGCATCTCGCGATGAGCAGATCGTGGTCGCTGCGGGAGAAGACGGAGTGCTCCGCGTGTGGAACGGCACGAACGCTCAAGTCATTCGCCAGTTCGATCCTCCGAAGCCTGCCGATGCGAATGCTCAAGCGGCAGCGAAGTAGGTCAGCGTTTTGAGAAAGGGTCGGGCGTTCAAAATTCAAAATTGGCGGAATGGAGTCTTTGAAAATGGAAGGCGTTTCGTCCGCCAATTTTGAATTTTGAACGCCCGACCCCTTCTGTTCTGCGGGATCAACGTCATGAGCAACACCGCCGCGAAGAACATGCTCTGCCAAGGCCCAGCCAGCCGGCGCGAGTTTCTTCGTGTGGGAGCATCGGCTCTTGGTAGCTTGAGCTTGGCCGACATTTTGGCCGCGAGAGCGTCGGCGGGAACGGACTCGGTTCGGCCGTCGGACACCTCTGTCATTCTGTTTTGGATGTGGGGCGGTCCTAGTCAATTAGAAACCTTCGATCCGAAACCGAACGCACCTTCGGAATATCGTGGTCCGTTTCATCCGATCGCGACCTCGGTTCCCGGCATCGAGATCTGTGAGTTATTTCCGCGGCTGGCGAAGTTGGCCGATCGATACTCGCTCGTCCGATCGTTGCACCACGAAATGGCGTCGCACAACGACGGCTCGATTGAAGTGTTGACCGGCAAAACGCCGGCCGTGGCGGACCCGACGTCGACGGCGAAGTCCGAGCATCCCGACTTGGGGATGATCGCGAATCGCTTGCGTCCGCCGCGCCCGGATGGTTTGCCGCACTACATCGGGATTCCGACGCAACCGTTCATGACGCGGCCGACCTATTTGGGAGTCAGCCATTCGGCGTTCGTCACCGGTGATCCGTCGGTGGCGACGTTCAAGCCGAGCAATCTCACGATCAATGCAGGACTCAATGGAGCACGCTTGGAAGACCGTCTGGGATTGCAGCGGCAGTTTGATCGGTTTCGTCGCGGTGCGAATGCGAACGAATCGTTGGAGAGCGTCGAGGCGTTTCATCGACAAGCGGTGCAGCTTTTGACCAGCACCAGCGTGGCGAAGGCGTTCGACCTTAACGATGAGAAGCCTGAGATGCGGGATCGGTACGGTCGCCATCTGTGGGGACAAAGTTGTCTGCTCGCTCGTCGTTTGGCGGAAGCGGGAGCGGGTGTGGTCACGATCGACGCGCTGGCTCCGAAGCAGGGGACGCCGCTGTACTTTTCGTGGGACGATCACGCCAACGCGCAGCCCGGATGGGATCTTGCCAAGGGAATGCTGTGGCGAGCCGAACACATGGACCCGGCGCTGTCGGCATTGATCGAAGACATACACGAACGCGGTCTCGATCAAAAGATTCTGGTCGTCGCGGTCGGCGAGTTCGGACGGACGCCCCGATTATCGTCGGCGAATGGCTGCATCGGTCGCGATCATTGGCCGCAATCGCAATCCGCTTTGATTTCTGGCGGCGACATGAGAATGGGGCAGGTGATCGGAGCGACCAACTCGAAGGCCGAGTTCCCCACCGAGCGACCACTGCGTCCTCAAGATTTGCTGGCGACGATCTACCGCCACTTGGGGATTGATCATCACCACGAATTCCGCGACTTCGCCGGACGTCCGGTTCCCATTCTGTTTCATGGCGAACCGATTTCGTGAGCACTGTGATCAACGGCTGCGTGCGGCTCGAAAGCTCGTTTTTCTGCTGGAGTATTGGGCATCTTTTTGTTGCCGGATGCCATTCACGAGATTTCCGAAAACAGGCCGAAGACTCGCGTGAGTTTGTGCCGACTTAATGCCGCAAGAGGTTGCTTGACAAAGATTGGCAACGCCACTAAAGAACCCGCCGGTTGCCGGGCATTCGGCTTGGCAGAACTCCCAGATTAGTAGCATCAAGGTTGTCACAGATGGCTGTTGCACGCATCGAAACAGGTGTTTTTTCACACGCAGGGGCGGCCACAGAGCATTGGTTCGCACCGAGTGAAGGACAAACTCTCGTCATTGATCTCCGTGGAGATGACGAGGACGACGTTGGATTCGGCGGAGACGAAGAAGAAGGCTTCGATGACTTCGACGACGAAGACGACGAAGATGAGGACGACGAGTTTGAAGAAGATGAACTCGAAGACGACTTCGAGGACGATGAACTCGAAGAAGACGAACTCGAAGAGGAGTTCGAGGACGATGATGACCTCGACGAGGATGACGAGGACGATGAAGCTGAATTCGATGACGAAGAATAAGTTTTGATCGCGCAACGCCTGCTTCGCGGCGATCGCCTGATTTCACTACGATCCGCCACTCGGAAATCCGAGCGGCGGATTTTTCTTTTTGTTTCAGACAAGAGACATCATGCAGGGACTTGCGAAGCAGATTGACGAAGCGGCGGCGCTTGTCCGTTCGCGCTGGCCGGGAGCTCCGAGAGCCGGCCTGATCCTGGGTACGGGACTCGGTGGATTGGCCGAGCAAATCACCCACAAAACCGTCATTCCTTATGCCGAGATTCCACACTTCCCGACATCGACCGTGCAATCGCATGCTGGGCAATTGGTCTGTGGCGAGTTGTGTGGTGTGCCGATCGTGGCGATGGAAGGCCGCTTCCATTTCTACGAAGGTTATTCGATGCAACAGGTCACGTTTCCGGTGCGTGTGATGAAGGCTCTCGGAGCTGACACGCTCGTTGTGACCAACGCGGCCGGTGGCATGAATCCGCATTTCGAGCTGTCCGATGTCGTGGTCATCGACGATCAGATCAACCTGATGGGAGACAACCCGCTGCGCGGTATCAACGACGACAAGCTCGGCCCGCGCTTTCCGGACATGTGCGAGCCGTATTCTCGTGAACTCAGCGCGATCGCTCTGCAAGCCGCGCTGGAGCTTGGCATCACGGCTCACAAGGGGGTCTTCGTTGCCGTGGCCGGCCCGAATCTCGAAACCCGCGCCGAATACCGCATGTTGCGCGGCATGGGAGCTGACGTTGTCGGCATGAGTACCGTTCCCGAAGTCCTCGTCGCCGTCCACGCCGGCCTGCGAGTCCTCGGCTTCTCGATCGTCACCGACATTTGCCTGCCCGACGCGCTGGAGCCTGTGGACATCCAAAAGATTCTCGCGGTCGCGGCGAAAGGCGGCGAGAAGCTGTCGCGGTTGATTCCGAAGGTGTTTGATTCGTTGTCTTGACGTGCCAAGGAATCGCGTCCAGTGTCATCCACACGTCGAACGAATCCGAATGACCTAAATGCCCGATATGTTTTGGCGATCGTCATGCTCGTAATCGTTGGGGCAGTCATTCTCCATTTGCTGTTCCCTGGAAGCCTACTGTTTCGGGCACTAGCCTGCGGAACAGTAACTTTTCTCGCTGTGGTTTTTGGATGCTTCATCGGCGTACGCATTGCTTACGGAAATGGTTCGATTATCACCGGACTGGAGTTCATCCTCGGAATCGTCGCTGCAATCACAAGCCTAAATTCGGGTTGGACGTCGACAATTTGGATCAGCGCGTGTTACTTGGCGTTTTCGATCATTGGCGGTGTGATCGAAAAACTCCGTGTGTATCTTCGGCGACGTGACGATCAGCACTAGCCTGTTCCTTCATGTGATGTCCTAGTAGGAATTGAGATGTTTGAAAAAGTCGGTGATGCGAGTTTCATCAAGGGTGAGCATGAGGTGCTGAAGTTCTGGGAGCAGAACGGCATCTTCGACAAATTGCGGCAGCAGAACGCGGGGAAGCCGAAGTGGAATTTCCTCGACGGGCCGATCACTGCCAATAACCCGATGGGAGTCCATCACGCTTGGGGGCGGACTTACAAGGACGCCTATCAACGCTACTACGCGATGACCGGGCATGAGCTGCGGTATCAGAACGGGTTCGACTGCCAGGGGCTGTGGGTCGAGGTCGAAGTCGAGAAGGAATTGAACCTCGGCTCAAAGACCGCCATCGCCGAGTACGGCATCGACAAGTTCGTCGATGCGTGCAAGCGGCGCGTGCTGAAGTTCGCCGCGCGGCAAACCGAGCAATCCATTCGGCTCGGCTATTGGACCGACTGGGATGATCCCGACACGCTGCGGTTGCTGGCCTCGAAGATCGGGACCGACGACGTCGTGACGATCACGACGCCGTCGGGCAAGACCGAGTCGGGAACTGCCAGCGAACTGGTCGCGCGGCTCGGCAATGCGGAGTGGGGTGGCAGCTACTTCACGTTCTCGACCGAGAACAACGAGACGATCTGGGCGTTTCTCAAGAAATGCTTTCGGCGCGGCAAGATCTATCGCGGCTACGACGTCATGCCGTGGTCCGGCCGAGGCGGCAGCGCGTATTCGCAGATGGAAGTCGCCGACGGTCGCAAGCTGACGGTGCATCGGTCGATCTTCGTGCGGTTTCCGCTGCTTCATAGGTCGGGCAATGGGACTGATGGGAAGAATGGGACTAATGAGTCTCAGCAGAGCGAATCTCATGAATTTCATCCGTCTCATACTTCCCATGAGTCCCATAAATCCCATCCGTCAGACGAAAACGAATATCTGTTGGTCTGGACCACAACCCCGTGGACCCTGACCAGCAATGTCGCCGCGGCGGTCAACCCGGAACTGGATTATGTGAAACTGCGCAGCAAGCGTGACGGCAGCGTCTATTACTTCGCGAAGGACAACCTCGAATATCCGAGGCTGGCGAAGGAGTTCAAAGAAGGCTTCGGGCGTCCCGAATGGTCATGGCCCACTGGCGTGCCGAAGCTCAAGACGATTGGGCAGATCTTCAAGGAGCAAAGTGGTTACGAGATTGAAGCGACGCTCAAGGGCGCGGAGATGATCGGCTGGGAATACACCGGGCCGTTCGATGATCTGCCGGCTCAAAGCGAACTCGGTGGAGTGCCGTTTGATCCGCGAGTGAAACATCTCTGCGGACAGCAGTGCCACAAAGTGGTCGATGGCGGTCGCGACTTCAAAGGGAATGCGAACGTTGTCGCTGGCGAGGGAACCGGCATCGTTCACATCGCTCCGGGTTGTGGTGATGTGGACCATGTGCTCGGTCAGCAGTTGGGTATCGTTGGCATCGCGCCGCTGGGTGAAGATGGCAACTTCCTCGAAGGCTTCGGTGAGTTCACGGGAAAGAACTCGACGGACCCGGCGACGGCGGAGTTGGTGTTTGAAAAGCTCAAGGCGAAACACCTGCTGGTCAACGTCGAGCAGTACCCGCACATCTACCCGCACTGTTGGCGGACGGGGGACGAGCTGGTCTTTCGGCTGGTCGATGAGTGGTTCATCAACATGGACTGGCGGGATGAGATCAAAGAAGTCACCGAGGCGATTCGCTGGCTCCCCGACAGCGTCAACGGCAAAGAACGGGAGCTGGAATGGCTCACGTCGATGCGCGATTGGATGATCTCGAAGAAGCGGTTCTGGGGGCTGGCTCTGCCGATCTGGGTCGAGGAGTACGAAGTCAACGGCGAGAAGCGGATCGACTTCGAGGTCATGGGTTCGCTGGAAGAACTCAAGAGCCGCGCGGTCGAGGGCTGGGACGTCTTGGAAGGTCACACTCCGCACCGACCGTGGATCGACGCGGTGAAGATCAAGAATCCGAAGACCGGCCGGCTGATGTCGCGCATCGTCGATGTCGGCAACCCGTGGCTCGACGCCGGCATCGTGCCGTTCTCGACCACGCAGTTCAACACGAACCGCGAGGCATGGCAGTCGCAGTACCCGCTCGACTTCGTCACCGAATGCTTCCCCGGCCAGTTCCGCAACTGGTTCTATTCAATGCTGTCACTAGCCACGATGATGATGTGGGACGACAGGGGCGACACCCTTGGCGAGCCGGAGGGCGTTAGCCCCCGGACGGGCAACGAACGTGATGACGCTTCAAGCAGCGACCAGCACGTCCGGGGGCTAACGCCCTCCGGCTCGCCAAAGACAGCGGAGCAAAAGCGTCCCTTCAAAACCCTCCTCGGCCACCGGCTGGTGATGAACGAGGACGGCCAGCCGATGCACAAGTCGGACGGCACGGCGATCTGGTTCGAGGAAGCCGCCGAACAGCTCGGCGTGGACACGATGCGCTGGATGTACCTGGCTCATAACCCGGCGCAAGACCTGCGCTTCGGGACTCGGCACAAGGACAAGCCGGTCACGATCGAGACCCCCGACGGCCCCACCGACCACACCGCCGAGGGCCTGCCCGTCTGCGAAGTCGTCAGCAAACCCGCCGACGAAGTCCGCCGCCAAATCCTGATCCCGCTCTGGAATTCGTTCGCTTTCTTCGTGAACTACGCGCGGCTGGACGAGTTTGATCCACTCACTCCGCCCGTCCCCGTTTTTTTGCGTCCTGAAATCGATCGATGGATTCTGTCGAACCTTCAGGCGCTTATCACCACGTGTCGGCGCGAGTTCGAGAACTACAACACGCCCGGTGTTTGTAGCGCCGCCGCAGCGTTCATCGACGATCTCTCGAACTGGTACATCCGTCGGAATCGCCGTCGCTTCTGGCGATCTCGCGATGCGAGTGACACGGACAAGCTGGCCGCGTATCAAACGCTTTATGAGGTTCTGGTAACGCTCTCGAAGCTGCTCGCACCGTGCTTACCGTTCGTCTGCGAGAGGATGTATCAGGCACTTGTGGTAAATGGAATGAGCTTGCATTCCGGCGAAGAGCTTGCTGATTATTGGCTCACAACAATGCGTGCAGTGCCAGAAGGTCATCATGGTCCTTTCGAGGCTTGGACACATCGCCTCGGCTTACAGCGGGACTACGAAGAATATGAACTTGAACGGATTTGGGCTGGCGAGCCGACGAAGAAGCCAGCGTTCGACGACCTTCCGCAGAGCGTCCATCTCTGTTGGTATCCTCAACTTTTTAACGCACCAGATCGAGTCCTCGACCCCGAACTCAACGAGCGGATGGCACTCGCACAGCTTGTCGTGAAGCTGGGTCACAAGCTGCGGGAAGAGGCCGATCTGCGAGTCCGTCAGCCGCTGGCCGAACTCCGCTTCGCCTGCCCCGACCCGCAGCAGCGAGCTGCCATCGAACGGCTGGCCGACGTCATCGAGGAAGAACTCAACCTCAAAAAGCTGACGAGCTGCGACCACCTCGACGACCTGGTGAGCTACGTCTACAAGCCGAACCAAAAAGCCCTCGGCCCCAAGTACGGCAAGCTGCTGGGAGCGATCACCCAAACGCTCGCGGCCACCGACCCCAACACGCTCGCCCCGCTCCGCCGAGGAGAAAGCGTCACGCTGAAGGTCGCCGACACCGACGTCGTGCTGCTGCCGACCGACATCGTCATCACCACCCAACAAGCCGCCGAATGGGTCAGCTCCGACGAACGAGGCGTCCAAATCGCGCTGAGCACGCACCTGACTCCGGAGCTACTCCAAGAAGGGATCGCCCGCGACTTCGTCCGCCAAGTCCAACAACTCCGCAAAGACGCCAACCTCGAAATCCAAGACCGGATCAAAGTGTCTTATGCGACTGACGATGCCGATGTGCCCGCCGCACTGCAAAGCTGGGGCGAGTACATCAAAGCCGAGACGTTGGCGAACTCCATCGAATCCTCAGCGTCGTCTCCGTCCGATTCCAAGCCAGTCTCCGTCGGCAGCGCAAAGGTCACGATTTGGATCGAAAACGCTTCCAACTGAACGCTCGATAATTTTGAGGTCACAATTTGTGACCTCAAAATCTCTTCGATTACGGATTCAATACTCTCCGCCACGCTGCTGCGAGATAGCGCGGCAGATCGGACGCGATCAGTCCCGGCTGCGACAACTCCGACGCCCCGAGATCGCCGGCGAGTCCGTGCAAATGTGCTCCAAGTTGCGCTGCCTCGAACGGCTGCATACCTTGAGCCAACAGTGCTGCGCGGCCAGAGAAAAGGTGTCAGCGACGGTCTTATTTTTCTGTGCCGTGCATTTCTTCAATCGCCTTTTGGTAGTCAATTCCTGAACCAATACCCCCAGGAAGGTTAAGGCCACTTTTGGAAGGCGGCCCCGCCTTTGAGGACAGTTCCATTTTCAACTCCGATGTATCCACGAGAACCTTCACGATCAGCGGGCTCTTTTTTTCGTCGATGTACACGCTGGGGATTCGCGGCTCTACACCTATGCCCGGATTTACCATCACACGGTAGTCGCCAATTGGAATACCGTCGCCGTTCCGATTGGTCGAAAATTTCACATTGCCCTGAGCGTCTACGCTTCCTGCAGGATTGACCTTCAAGTCACCGATGGGAAAAAGAATCAGGCTACCTGGACCATAAGCCTTTCCATCCAAAGTCAAACTCCCTTTGACTGGAATCGCCTGGATTTCTTTAGCCCCGCCGCATCCGGAAGACAAGCCACTGAGAGCCCAAAGAGAGCACAGGATACCCCAAAAAGCGAGTCCGTGGTTTGTCCGCATTGGTAGCCATCTCCATTATCAAATCAAGTTAGAATGAAAAGAGAGGGTTGGACTCCGCAAATCCAACCCTCTTAGAACAACATGCTAGATAGGCAGCGCATTTAGTACTCGCCGACCGTATCTCCGCTTGCGCGACTATTCAAATTATTCCAGAGCGGCCAGTTGATGCTCTGATTCACCAACTTTGCAGCTCCATCTGCCATAAGGACATGCAATCCACCATTGTGTAAACTACTCGCACCAGGCCACTCATTGTTTGGCCCCCAGGCCGCAATATATGTTGGAGAATAGGGATAAGGGTTACCATTGACCCATCCCGCTGCCGCCGTACCCGCAGGCTGCATAAAGGTTCCGCCACCAGGATGAGGGGCGGCATTCCCGGCACTGTCACCAGCACCATTCGCGCTGAATCCGACGAACGCCGGTCGAACCACGATTCCAGCGATCGCCGTTGTTCGCACTTTACCGCCACCGCAACCATTGAATGGACCACCATAAAAGCCGGTCCCATTAACCTCGGCGACCGCGATCGTGCTAGAAAGCCCATCGCGAATGTCGGAAAACTTTGAACTCGTATTCGCCGTAAAAATTCCCCCTTTTCCGATACCCCCGTCCCATTCCGGACCGGCACATCCTGGGCAGCGTGACCACCAGTCATACCCTTCAGATGCGCTGTAGTTGGTGATTGCTAGGTTAAAGCTGGCCGCCGATGGTGCATCAACCCCAGCGTCCGACGGACACCGAAGAACGGGCAACTGAGTCGTGAGATGTGACTGGCCCCATGCGGGCGTTCGGAAGTTGATCGTCTTGTGAAGGGCTGCCTGATCCAACTGCGGAAGAATCATTGAGAGCCACGTATGATGATGTGCCGCCCAAACGCCGGGGGCAGTATTCACGCCACGGATCACTGCGACGGGAAGCCGTTTGTGAACATCATTGTAATTGTGTAAGGCCAATCCAACCTGTTTCAGATTACCTTTGCACTGGGTGCGCCGAGCGGCCTCACGGGCTTGCTGAACCGCCGGTAAAAGAAGTGCGATCAAGATGGCGATGATGGCGATGACCACCAGCAGTTCGATCAGAGTAAAACCAAGCGGACGACGCCAATTGACTCGCTGAAAACGACGCATGATAGCTCCGAACGAATTGAGGAAAGAAATGGAAGAAGAAAACTTCCGAAGGCAGAAGGGAACCTTTGCCGCTTGCTCGGCGGATGGCCAAATTGTTCTATCGGCGACAACCTCCCCCGTCAACTTGTGACTACGCTAGAACGAAGCCCTTTGATGGAAAATCTTGAGGCAGTCACCGAAATCATCAAGAACATTTGAGTTCGCACGTTGTGACACTCAAGGCCCAAACATGAGCGTCCTGGAAACTGGTAGTTGGCCTTCAACGATGATCCACACTGCTGGTGCCGGAGGCTCTTTCCAAATTTGTCTAGTACCGCTTGGCCAAGTGATTTCGAGTGAGTCAATCCGTTCTTTAGAACCGATCCCCAAAGTTAAGCGGCGTTCATTGGTTGCGAAGAATCCATCACCTCCTGATACCTCTCGCACACTGGATCGGCCTCCTGTCGAGAACTTGATCTTCGCGCCAATTGCATCACGGTTGGAACTCCGACCGTGCAGTTCAAGTACAAGGGCATTTCCGTGTGGAGACGTGTCATTGCGGAGTAACGCCGCAGGCCGATCCTGGTGAACGATCACCACGTCGGTTCGGCCATCCCGGTTCCAGTCAAGGCTGGCCAAACCCCGTCCAAGATACTCTCCCTGGAAGAACTCGCCGGCCCTCGCCGAGACATCCACGAACCGCAGGTTTCCTCGATTCCAGAACAACTGCGGGGGCATTTTCCACGGTTCGCCACGAAATCGAAAGTCGTCGATGTGGCCGTTGGTGACGACCAAATCCAGTTGACCATCCAAATCAAAGTCGATGGCTTGGGTTCCGAATCCCAACATCGGTTTGGTTGGCTCGACGAGACGAGCTTTACGAGTTGCATCGCGAAACAGCATTCCGCCCTCATTGAGATACAGCGTGTTGTATTCTTGATGGAAATTAGTGACGTACAAATCCAGTCGGCCATCGTCGTCGAGATCACCGCAAGCGATCCCCATACCGGCTTGAGCGACTCCCTCGGCATTGACCGCGCACCCCGAGGACAAGCCGATTTCTTCAAAATGCAGGCGACCGGCTTTGTCAACACCGAGATTTCGAAACAAAAAGTTCGGCGTACCATCGTTGGCCACGTAGATGTCAGGCCATCCATCATCGTCAAAATCGGCAGTCACAATGCCGAGTCCTTTTCCCTCCGGCACATTGATGCCAGCCGTCGCAGTGATGTCTTCCCAAGTGCCGTCTCCGCAGTTGCGATAAAGGATGTCGCCTTCTGCGACGAAATTCGCCGGGCTGCATGTCGTCAAACTGCCATCCGGCTTTCGGCAAACTTTCCATGGTTCAAGCACGTATGTCGCCACATAAAGATCCAAGTTGCCGTCCCGATCAAGGTCGGCGAGCGCGAGGCTGGTACTCCAGTGTTCCCCGCGAATGCCGCTCTCGTGAGTCACGTCGGTGAAAGTGCCGTCCCCGTTATTGCGATAAATCACATTGGTGCCGAAGTTGGCGACCACCAAATCCGAGTCGCCATCGTTGTCGTAGTCTCCGGCAACGCACCCCTGACTGTACTGGCGGTCTCCCAATCCAGCATGTTCCGTCACATCAACAAACGTGCCGATTCCGGTGTTACGAAACAGACGATCGAAATGCGGATTAGTCGCTGGATCGACGGGTAAAATCCCTCCCTGAGTGAAGTAAATATCCGGCCAACCGTCGTTGTCATAATCCAGAACAGCCACGCCTCCCCCCAAAGTTTCCATGAGATATTTGGACTCCGACTGTCCATTGACATAGCGAAAGTCGAGATGTGCTGATTCATGGCAATCAACCAGACGGATTGGCGAAATGACGTCCGAAGAATGGGCGGTCAGGGTGCTCGGATCGTGCGAAGAAATCGGTTGCCTGACGTGAGCCCTCGGATCGGAATCCAACGCCTTTGCCAATTCAGGCAGCTCCCAATCCGATCCCTTGATAGGAGGAGACAGATGCCCAAGCCGTTTCTGCAAGCCAAGGAGTTTTGGATCGCTGGGAAACCAAGTGAGTCCCAGTTGCGCCCAGGCCAGGGATTCCGGGTTGCGACCGAGGCTCGACAGCGTTTCACTAACCTCAATCACGATGCTGATGATCTTATCTAGACGCTGCCGGTCTCCGACTCGCAACCGAAAGACTGCGAGAGCGAGTTTCTCCATCAACCGTGTGCGTTGCAGGATTCGATGAGCCAACTCATGACGACCTGAGCGTTCCAGAGCCTGACCTAGCTTGTACGCGACGGCAAGGTCTTCCGGGGTGGCCTTCAATGCCTGTTGAAAATAACCCGCCGCCTGATCGGCTTGTTCAGTCGCCAGCAGATAGATGCCATGGCTCCGCCAGAGCCACGGATGCGATTCTGTGTTCGCTGGCCACTTTCCAAGCAAGGACTCAGCCTCAGTCAAATTCCCCGTCCTGACCAGGGTTTCCGCCAACAAAGCCACCAATCCCGAATTTTCCGGAAACGATTGGACGCCTTGTCGCAGGAATGCCTCGGCCTCTGTGAGTTGATCGTCAAGGACCAAGTACGCCCCCAAAGCAATTTGGCTAGCAAGATCACCGGAGTCTGTATCGACAAAGGCTTTGAGTTTGGGAATCGCTTCAGCGGGAGACATCACCGTCCCCAACGCCTCCGCGTAAACGATCAGCTCATCCAAGGAGAGGGCTCGTATCGAACGAATGGCATCTAATGAGCGACGCACTTCGCGACCACGGAGCTGTGTGACGTACAGATTCGTCAGCCGTTCTCGTGGCTGTAGGTAGTTGGGATGCAACTCGACTGCGCGTAAAAACAGACGCTCGGCCTCGCGAGATCGCTGCGATTCCAACATCAATGTTCCCTCGACAAATCGGGCCGTGCCGGCCTCCTTCTCGCTAGCATCGGGAACACGCCGCAAGCATTGAAGCGCGAGATCGCGGTCTCCAAATTCGCGGGCCAGTTGAGCTCGGTAGAGCAACGCCGTGGCATGCAACGGATCTTGTCTCAACAATCGATCAAACTGTTCGCTGGCCGTCCTCGCTTCGCCACGGTCAGCGGCCACGATCGCGCTCCGCAGGAGTTTGCCCATCTGCCGCTGGTCGAGCCAGCGCCACACCATGATCACAATGCCAAGCAATGCCAGCAGAATCATCGCGACGATTTTGAGGGAACGAGGTGTTTGCCAGGTCACTGTTCACTCCTCAAAACGCTGCAGAGCTTTTCGGGAGACAAGAATAACAGGTTCATTAACGAACGCACCGCTCATAGCTCATAAAATCTATGAACACGATCGGACGTTGCTGATTTGAAAGGCTCTTCCCTTTTTTCTGATTCCAAAACTGTGCATCGCTCGGATCAACTCAGCAGCAGTTCCAAATCATCTTTGCCGAGGCTGCGGATCAGGCTGTTGTCGGCGTTGATGATAGCGTCGGCGAGGTCGCGCTTGGCGGTTTGGAGTTTCAGGACTTTTCTCGATCCTGTCGCGGGCAATGAGGCGGTCGGCGGGGACTTGCTTGTTCTGGCAGATGCGTGCAGTCGATTGGTGCCATCCCGGTTTACGAATTAGCCCGCCGTGGCTCGTTCCGTAGCAAACCTCTCTTCGCCCGCTATCCTTCATGATTGTTGAGTTGAGCGAACAAGCTTTCCAAGAACCGACAACAGGAGGCGTCCCATGCGACGACTGGTAACTGCCGCGATGGCGGGGGTTGTGCTGGCGAGTTTCGTGGTCAGTGTCTGGGGGCAGGAGAAGCGGATGAATTACGTCGCGACAAAAAAGGTGGATCACGTTGATGAGCATCACGGCGTCAAAGTGCCGGACCCTTATCGCTGGTTGGAGGACGACGTCCGTCAGTCGAAGGAAGTGGCGGACTGGGTCGAGGCTCAGAACAAACTGACGTTCGCGTTCTTAGAGTCGATCCCGCAGCGTGAGCCGATCAAGAAGCGGCTGACTGAACTGTGGAACTACGAGAAGTTCGGCGTGCCGTCCAAAACGGGGGGCCGGTATTACTACTCGAAAAACGACGGGTTGCAGAATCAGTCGGTGTTGTATGTGCTCGACAAGTTGGACGGTGAGCCGCGCGTGTTGCTCGATCCGAACTCGTGGTCGAAGGACGGCACGGTCGCGCTGGCGGCGACGTCGTTCAGCGACGACGGCAAGTACGTCGCCTACAGCGTGGCCGATGCGGGATCAGACTGGAACACTTGGAGGATCATCGAGATCGACTCCGGACGCCTGCTGGCGGACGAACTGAAGTGGATCAAGTTCAGCGGCGTCTCTTGGACGAACGACTCGCGCGGGTTCTTTTACAGCCGGTTCGATGCACCGAAAGAAGGTGCCGCGTTTCAAGGGCTCAACAAGAACCAGAAGGTGTTCTATCATCGTCTCGGAACGCCGCAGACCGACGATGTGATGGTCTTCAAACGCCCGGATCAGCCGGACTGGGGCTTTCAAACGTCGGTCACGGAAGACGGTCGCTACTTGATCATCACCACCTGGAAGGGGACCGACGACAAGTACCGCATCGCCTACAAAGATTTGCTTGAGCCTTACGGAATGCCGGTCGATCTGATCGAGAATTTTGACAACGAATACAGCTTCATCGGCAATGACGGGGCGGTCTTCTACTTCCAGACAGATCTCAACGCGCCGCGCAAACGAGTCATCGCGATCGACACTCGCAAGCCGGTTGATCCCAAGGAATTCAAAGAGCTGATCCCGGAATCGAAAGAAACGCTGGTTGGGGTCAACATCGTCGCGAATCAGTTCGTCACGACGTACCTCAAAGACGCGAAGACTCAGGTCAAACTCTTCCGGCTCGACGGCAGCTTCATACGCGAGGTCGACTTCCCCGGCATCGGCTCGGCGGCGGGATTCGGCGGACGGCGCGAGGACACCGAAACGTTCTATTCGTTTTCCAGTTTTGCGACGCCGTCGAGCATCTTCCGTTACGACATGCTCACCGGCAAAAGCACGCTCTTCCGTCAGACGAAAGTGAAGTTCAACCCGGACGATTACCTCGTCGAGCAAGTCTTCTACAAGAGCAAAGACGGGACTCGCGTGCCGATGTTTTTGGCGTACAAGAAGGGGCTGAAGAAAGACGGCTCGAACCCGACGCTGTTGTACGGTTACGGCGGCTTCGCGATTTCGCTGACGCCGAGCTTCTCAGTCGCTCGCTTGGGCTGGATGGAAATGGGAGGCATGTTCGCCATGCCGAACCTGCGCGGCGGCGGCGAATACGGCGAAGAGTGGCATCAAGGCGGGACGAAACTCAACAAGCAAAATGTCTTCGACGACTTCATCGCCGCCGGCGAATGGCTCATCTCAAATGGATACACGAAGACCGAAAAGCTGGCGATTCAAGGAGGGAGCAACGGCGGGCTGTTGGTCGGAGCCTGCATGACTCAGCGACCCGATTTGTTCGGCGCTTGTCTGCCCGCAGTCGGCGTGATGGACATGCTCCGCTTCCACAAATTCACCGCCGGACGATTCTGGGTGGACGATTACGGCAGCGCCGATGACGCGAAACAGTTCGCGGCGATCTACAAATACTCGCCGTACCACAACGTCAAACCGGGAACCAAATATCCCGCGACGATGGTGACCACTGCCGATACTGACGATCGAGTTGTCCCCGGCCACAGCTTCAAATTCGCCGCCGCGTTGCAGGCCGCTCAAGTGGGCGACGCGCCGAACTTAATCCGCATCGAAACTCGAGCGGGGCACGGAGCAGGCAAACCGACCTCGAAGATCATTGAAGAGGTGGCGGATCAATGGGCGTTCTTGGTCAAGAGTTTGAAGATGAATCCCAAGTAGACCGGTTTTCCAAACCGGTCATCGCGAGTCGCTTATCGCAACAATGTGGCACGAAGCTCCACGTCGTGAGAGCGTTCCAGCAAGACTCGTAAACAGGCTCACTCTCGACGCGGAGCGTCGAGCCACATTGTTTTCAAACCGGTGGTACTTGGCCGCACGGTTTGAAAAACCGTGCTACGAAATACGAAAGAAGACGGCCGATCCTAATGCTTCTTCAAACCCATATTGCGTTCAAAGAGTGGGCCGTCGTTTGTGCCGCGCTGGAGCGAGGTCGGCAATCGCTGATTCTGCGCAAGGGGGGCATCCACGAAGGACGTGAGGGCTTTCGAGTTCAGCACGATGAGTTCTGGTTGTTCCCGACCGGCTTTCATCAGCAAGCCGACGATGTGGTCGCTGACGCGCGGCCGTTGCTCGAACAGGTACAGGCCACCGAGCAGGCTCAAGTAAACGAGGCGTCGCGAATTTCGCTCGACCTGTATGCGGTCGTTTCGGACGTGCATTACGTCGCGGACCTCGCGACGCTCAGACGTTTGAGCGGTCATCATATCTGGTCAAACAAAACGGTCGATCAACGATTTCATTATCGCTCGCCGGGACTGTTCGTGCTCACGGTTCGTATCTATCGCCGAGCAACGCTGATCGAATTGGAAGTCACTCCGCACATGTCCGGCTGCAAAAGTTGGGTCGATTTGCCGTCAACGATTTCCACCGGCGAGTTACGACCAGTCATCGAAGATGAGGCATTTGAGAAACAGCGGAGCGAGATCAATGCGCTGCTGTCGTAGAGCAGGCCGCTCGCCTGCTCATGTTTCCGAGCGATATCAGATTTCCGTGAGACACACAGGCGAGCCGCCTGCGCTACGTTTTCAACGGATCGCAATGAAAGGAATCGTCGTGAACTTCAATCGAAAAGCAACGATTTACAATTTGAACATCTGTGCGATCGCCCTGCTGTTCGTGAGTTGGATCGTCGGCTGTTCGGACTCCCGCAAAGAGTCCACAACTCCGCCGGCCGCGCCGCCTCAACAAACCGTCCAGTCCACAGAACCATCGAAGACCGCCGCCGCCGCCATTCGTCGAGTGCTCGATGGCCTGCGGCAACAAAACGCTCGCGCGGTTTGGGAGTTTTTGCCACCATCGTATCGAGCGGAGATTCAAGAATTGGTCCGCGATGTGGCCAAGCAATTGGATGATGACACGTGGGAGGCGATCGTCGCCGTGTGGCAGAAAGCTCGCAAAGTTTTGCCAGCCAAGTCTGCGGCAATCTTTGGGCAAGCAATCTCTGAGAATTTGTCCGACAACAGATCGCGACCGATGGTCAATCCGGAAAGTCTACAACGTCTCTTCGATAGCGTGGGAGACAGCGAGCTCGCTGATTTGAAGCGGCTGCGGCAGATTGATGTCGGCCTGTTTTTCGAAAAGACCGGCGGTGACGTTCTGCAAGCGCTCGGTGCGTTGCCGACCGACGGAGCGATCTCTTCAAAGTCGTTTGAAAATCTGGCCAAGGTCGAAGTGACGTTGGTTTCAACGTCCGGAGACTCCGCAATCGTACGCATGAAGTGGCCCGATCAAGATCCGACCGAGCACGCTTACGTGCGAGTCGAGGATCACTGGCTGCCGAAGACGCTCGCAGAAGGTTGGTCCGAAAGCCTTGCGAATATTCGTGTGCAAATGGTTGCTTGGACGGTGGAGTTCAAGCAACAACCCAATGCGTGGAGTTCGCAGCTCAAGGCGGTTGATCAGTTGTTGGACGAACTCGCGGCGACGAAATCGGACGACGATGCTCGCACGGTCTATCAGCGAGGAATGCAACGATTGGTCGCGACGTGGCTCGGAACACCGTCGCCTGCTCCCACACAATCATCGCCAACACCGTCCGCCAAAAAGCGAAAGCCTCCAGACACGGAAGAACTGTTGCCGGATGAAAAATGACCGACGAAGTCTGGAGTGCTGCGGCTCGTCGATTGGAAATCGGTCAGAACCTGCTGCGGAGGTGGCGGGAGCCATTGGCCGCGGGTTCTGTTCTTGGCGGCAAGCGTCCGCCGAGCGCGACAAAGCGAGCGGCGTTGACTCAGGAAGTTCGCGAAGTGCATCGGCTGAGTCGTGAGAACTATGGATATGCCCGTGTGTATCGAGAAAGTCGGTGGAAAATCACCACGGAGACGCGAAGGTACGGAGAAGAGTTCAGATCATGCGATTTTCTCCGCGTCTCCGCAGTGATTTTCCGACTCGACCTACTTTTCTGACGCACACACGTTGCTCAGCGCTTGGCATAGAAGTGCGTTTCGGTGCCGAATTCCTTTTGATATCTTGGCTCGCTCGTTTGAGGTCAATTTCCAGAAAATCACGGGGTTATGGCATCGTGTCGATTATCGTGCAGAAGTTTGGCGGGACCAGTGTGGCGAACGCTCAGAGGATTTTGGCGGCGGCTCAGCGAGCGGTGGATGCCAAACGCAAAGGGCATCAAGTGGTCATGGTCATCAGCGCTCGCGGTGCGAAAACCGATGAACTGATTGAATTGGCCAACGAAATCTCAAAGAACCCACCGACGCGCGAAATGGACATGCTGTTGGCGACCGGCGAACAAGAGGCGGTCGCTCTGGTCGCGATGGCCATTCAAGAATTGGGTGAGCCTTCCGTGAGTCTGACCGGTGCACAGATTGGTGTGCTGACTGACAACTCGCACACGAAGGCTCGCATCAAAAAGATTTCGACGGAACGGATGCGGAAGGCACTCGACGCAGGCAAGATCGTCGTGGCTGCCGGATTTCAAGGAGTCGACGACGACTTCAACATCACGACGCTCGGCCGAGGCGGCAGCGATACCACGGCGACCGCGTTGGCCGCTGTGCTGCAAGCCGAAGAGTGCGAGATCTACACCGACGTCGAAGGGATCTTCACCACCGATCCGCGGATCGTGAAGAACGCTCGCAAGCTGCAACAGATCTCGTATGACGAGATGCTCGAATTGACGAGTCTTGGTGGCGGCAAGATGCATTCCCGGTCGATCGAGTTCGCCAAAAAATATCGTGTGAGGCTGCGCGTGCGACCGTCGTTCAACGACACGCTCGGCACGCTGATCTGTCCCGAAGCCGATGAGAATGCGCCGATCGCGACCGGCTTGGCACTCGTGAAGGATGAGGTCCGTGTCAGCTTGTGCGACATCCCTGATCGGCCCGGTGTGATGAGCCTGATCTTCACGAAGATGGCTCAGCGAAAAATCCCGATCGACATGGTTGTGCAGGACGTCGCGAGTGGTGGCCTCGCTCAGATTTCGTTCACGGTTCCGCAAATTGACCTGGCCGACACACTGACCGCCGCTCACGAAGCGGTCGCGGAGCTCGGAGCCGGCAGCGTGCAGCACGGGACGAACTTGGCAAAGGTCTCGTCGGTCGGCACCGGCATGAGGCATCACACCGGCGTCGCCGCGACAATGTTTGAATCGCTCGCGGCCAAAGGGGTGAGCATCGACATGATCACGACCGGCGACATCAAAATTTCGTGCCTTGTCGATCGGAGCCGCTGTCAAGAAGCGCTCGTCGCGGTTCACGATGGATTCAAGCTGCACGAAGAGACCGCCGCTCCACCGCCGGTCGGCTTTGAACAACGCGAAGAGACGACCATCTCGCATCACTCGCGTGATGAATTGGAACGCGATGTCGTCAGTCGCCTATCGCACATGGAAGACATCGTCGTCAGCGAAGTGCTACTCGACCAAGATCAGTCGCGCGTCACTGTCCGGAACCTTCCCGATGAACCGGGTGTGGCCGCGAAAATTTTCACGGCCGTCGCTGAAGGAAGCGTGATGGTTGACATGATCGTCCAAAACATCAGCCAGCGCGGACATGCGAACTTGTCTTTCACGGTTCTTCGCAAAGACCTCGATCAGTGCCTGTTGCTGGTCCGCGAAGTTCTGGAACCGTGGCGTGATGCGGCACTCAGCTTTGAACGTGACATCGCCAAACTGTCGGTCATGGGAATCGGGCTCCGCAGCCATACCGGCGTCGGCGAGAAAATGTTCAACGCCCTCGCTGGAGCCAGCGTCAACATCCAAATGGTCAGCACCAGCGAAATCCGCATCAGCGCGGTCGTGTCCCCAAGCGATGGCCAGCGAGCTTTGGATGCGCTGTTGAAGACGTTTGATCTTTGATGCTCACCGCGAAGACGCAAAGGACGCGAAGATTTGAAGATTTATAGATGCATTATGCGTTTGCGAACTCAAGGCTGTTACGGCCCGGTCACGATTCATTGGTCTGGTGAAAAAGCTCTTAGCGTTCCTTGGCGTCTTCGCGCCTTTGCGTTGAAAGAACGATTCCAATGCGGTTGATCCGCCTCACCGCTTACCACGTTCGTATTCCGCTGAAGCACAAGGTGCGTCATGCGTCGCATTCGCGTGAAGAGACCGATTCGTTGGTTGTGCGGTGTGAACTCGATAACGGCGCGGTCGGTTGGGGCGAGGGGTTGCCTCGGCCTTACGTCACCGGCGAGACGATCGACAATGTTTGGAGTTTGCTGGCCGAGAGTGATCTCACGCGGCAGTTGGCCGAGCCGTTTGAAAATCTTTCGCAAGCGATCGCGTTGCTGGAGCGGTTCAAACTCAATGTTCCTGGCGGTAGTTGCCCATTCGTTGAACGAGGTTGTTTCGGCAACTCGGCCCGATGCGCAATTGAGTTGAGCGTGTTGGATGCGGCCGCATGTACGGAAGGAGTGCCGCTGTCGCGAGTAATCGAGTTGGTCCCGGAGACGATGGTGATTCGCGAGCCGAAAACGCAGGTGCGATACGGAGCCGCAATCACCACGATGTCACGTTGGTCAACTGCTGTCCGAGCGTGGAAAATTCGTCTGTATGGTTTTCAGCAGACGAAGGTGAAAGTCGGTGTCGAGGGGGTGGATGACGCCGAACTGCTGCGGCAGATTCGTGGCATTTTGCCGGTCAACCGGATCGACATGCGGATCGATGCCAATGAAGCGTGGTCGTGCGGGAACTTGGAAGCGAAGCTCGCATCGTTGCTCTCATTCGGAATCACATCGCTGGAGCAACCGGTACCGCACGCGACGGTCAACGGCTTGGCAAAATTGAGAGGAAGCATCGGCGTCTCGCTAATGCTCGACGAGTCCTTGTGTAGTCTGACCGACGCGCATCGCGCGATCGAAGCGGGGACGTGTGACTTATTCAACATTCGCCTGTCGAAGTGCGGCGGACTGATTCCGTCGTTGCGTTTGGCGGCAGTCGCGCACCAAGCGGGCTTGGGTTATCAGCTTGGTTGCCAGGTGGGTGAGACCGGAATCCTGTCAGCCGCCGGTCGCCACTTCGGGTGCTCGGTCGCCAACATTCGCTACCTCGAAGGAAGCTACGATCGGCACCTTGTTCGCGAACGACTCACAGTGCAGGACATCACCTTCGGTCGAGGTGGTCTCGCACCGGCGCTCACTGGTCCGGGGCTCGGCGTGGATGTCGATGAAGCCGCTTTGCAGCGAGTCACCGTTCGCCAGCAATCGTGGTTGCTTCCGTAACCTCAAACTATTTTGCGGGAGTGGCGACGACTGTCAGCCAAAGATGTGTGGTTGTCATGCCCACTGAGACCAATGGAGCCGATACGATCTTTTCGATCGGCGGTTCACTTTTGCTACGACCGATCACTCGGATCGGGCCGGAGAACGCGACTCCCGCTGCGGCTTTCACGAGCAGCTTCACGGCCTTCGATGTCTCGCCCTCTTTGGCGGAGACAACTGTTTCGGCGGTCACTTTTTCTGGGAGGCCGCTGACGGTGAATTCGATTTCGTGCGCAAAACCGCGTTGACGATCAATCGTGATCGGGATTTCCAGCGGCTTGTCATCCTTGAGCACGAACGTGTCAGCGGCGACCTGGGCTTCAAAGTCTGATGAAAACGGGAGAGCGGTGAGGCGGTAAACGAATCGCGATCCGCCAGCGTTGAAGCGGTCAGTGATTGAGAGACGGTACTCGCCGTCAGCCGGAGCGGTGAAACTGAAGTCGGGATCGAAGTCTCCTTTCGCGGAGTCGTCCAATTCGACGATCACCGTTCCGTCGGGCTTGAGCATTTTGATCAACGGGTCGATCGGTGATCCGATCGAGCGAGCTTCCGTGCGAATCATGATCGGCTGCTTGACCGCGAGCGTGAGTTTGAAAAGATCAACGTTGCCCGGATTGGCGATCACACCGGTGATTGATGACGGGACAAGAAACTCTTGCGGTACGGCGTTCGGATCGGTGGGCTCGACTTCGACGAAGCTCGGATGCGGTTCGACTGGCAGCGTTAAAATGTTGGTGAGTAGCGGATGTCGCAGATCAAAGGATTCGGCGACTATCGGATCGACTGGCAACTCGGCCAATTCTGGCGGCAAGTTCCAGCCGTGCAGTCGCAGCTTCGCACTTTGACCACGTTGGAGAGACATCGGCAAGGCATGATCCACGAAGGGGCCGGTCGAGAGCGTCAGCCGATAGATGTAAGTCGCTGCGCCGGAGAAGTTCACGCTGGAGTCGGTCTGTGCCGGGAACGCAAACAGCCGCACTGCATAGTCGCCGTCCGTCGGAGCCGTGAATGCGATCTGCGGATCGAGGCCGTGATCATCGTCGTTGTGTTCGAGCACGAACCCGTGCAGGCCAAGAATTTGCAGCACGCCGTCCATCGGTGATCCGAGCGTTTGCTTCGCCGTCAGCGAAGCGATCAACGTTTGTCCGGCTTTGAGCGGCACCGCAAAAGTATCAACATCGCCCGCTTTTTCCAGCACGCCGTTGATGACAACCGGCGGACTCTTCTCAAGCTTCTGAGCTTCAGTCGCTGAGTTGTTCGGTTCCTTTTCGACAATCTCTGGCAACGTCCCAATAACGAACGGACGCAGCGAAGAAGCTCCTTCCGCGTTGAAGAACCGCAACCAGCAAATCCCCGGAGCGGCGTTCTCGGCAACGATCACCTTGAACTTGTTACCGGTTTCCGCGAATTCAATTTTCACCGAGTCGCGACTGACCCAAGTCTGCGGCTTATCACCGATCACACCCTGCGCCGAGACTTCGATCGTCTGACCAAACTGACCGCCTGCTGGCGAAAGAGCGGTGACGTTCGGCGGCGCGGCAAGTGCGGTCGCAGCAAGAAGCAGGAACACTGGCGTCACGACATCAACTCCGCGATCGGAGTTGGGATGCTGACTAAGTGAGTTGGTCGGCCTTGTGGCGTGTAAAGCATTTTGTCGGGATTGATGCCGAGCTTCGTGTAGATTGTCGAGACATAATTCTCCGGCGACAGCACTCGTTCGATCGCCGAGTAACCGTTGCGATCGGTCGCACCGATGACCGTTCCGCCGGGAGTTCCGCCCCCGGCCATGAGGACCGACATCGCGTTGGCCCAGTGATCGCGGCCTCCTTTGGCCTGTCCGGGCAGAGTCGAAATCTTTGGAGTGCGTCCGAATTCACCGAGCGCTGTGACGATCGTGGAACTCAGCATCCCGCGCTCTTCGAGATCTTCGATCAGCGTCGCGACGGAGTTGTCCCATTCGGGCAAGCGCTTTGAACACGCCCCGAAAAGGTCCGCGTGATGATCCCAACCGCCGTCATAAACCGTGACGAACGGCACTCCCGCTTCGACCAAGCGTCGAGCCAACAGCAATCGTTGTCCAAACGAGTTTCGCCCATAACGAGCACGAATCTGATCCGGCTCTTTATGAATGTCGAACGCGGCTTGAGCGGCCGTTGACGTGACGAGATCGAATCCCTGTCGGTAGTAATCGTCGAGCGCGAGGACCGGATCGCCCGCCGTTTTCTCGTTTATGCGCGGCAGCGTATCGACCAACTTGCGCACATCGCGGCGCGAGTCGAATCGGAGTTCCGCCAGACCGCGTGGCAGAGCGACATCTCGCACTTTGAAGTTCGCGCCATTCGGATCATCGCCGACGACGAACGGCGCGTACTTGGCTCCCAAGAAATTCGGCCCGCCCGATCGCGACATCGACGGCATTGAGAAATACGCTGGGAGTCCATTCGGCTTGCCGAGTTCATGCGCGATCACCGAACCCATACTCGGATGAAAGCTAACGAACGCACCGCAGCCGACCGGAATGCGCGGCGGAGCACCGGTCATCATGTAGTGGTTGCCGGCCCCATGATTCGATTGATCGTGGCGAATCGAGCGGATCGTGGCGAACTTGTCCGCGATCCCCGCCAGCCGAGTCATGTGCTCCGAAAAATGCACGCCGGGCAACTTCGTGGCAATCGGCTCGAACTCACCGCGAATCTCACCGGGAGCCGCTGGTTTTGGATCGAACGTCTCGAAATGCGTCGGCCCGCCATCCATCCAAATCAGGATACAACCCTTGGCCGTCGGCGTGATCGAACTCACTTCATCAGCCGCTCTCGCCTGCATGGCGAGAGTCGGAACAAAGCCAGTTCCGAGCCAAGCGCCCAAACCAATTTGCAAACAATCTCGGCGGGAAAAACCATCGCAATTCGTAGGGCGAGCCATCGGAAGCTCCTCGGAGGCGGGACAGTCAGACCAAGCAGGCACAGCAAGATAACGGGGGAATCGGTCAGACAACAGCCAAACTTGATGTGTCTGCCAACTCTGGGAATGACCGATCTATTTTCGTTTGCTATTCGCCTTCGTGGGCTTCTTCGTCGGTTCACGTTTGGCGGGTTGCGATGACGAATCGTCGTCCTCTTTCGCCGAGGGCTTTTGATTGTTGCCACCGCCGCTCGACATCACCGCCAAAATGATGAACAAACCAATCACGCAGGCTGCCGCAACCGCCGACGCGATCCAGCGAGAAGGGATCGCTTTCGGTCGATAAACCGGAATGGCGTCCGAGCCAGAGTCCGATGACTGCGCCGAGAGTTGATCCAGAAATAGATTCAACGTGTCATCCGGGCCATCGGCGACAGCACCATCCAGTGAATCCTCGGAGGACTCCGACGACGGCTGCGACTCAGGAGCCGGCTTGTCATGTTGCAACGCCGCCAACCGAACGACCAAATCGAGAGGAGTCTGAATCCGCTCGTTCGGATCAAGCCGCATCAGCGTGGCAACGATGCCATCCAACTCCGGAGAAACTTCTGGTCGCAGCGAACTGACGAGCGGCGGCACGAACGTCGCTCGGGCCATCAGTTTTTCCATGATGTTGTCGCCGGGGAACGGTAACTGCCCGGTGAGCATGTGGAACATCGTACAACCGAGGCTGAATAAGTCGGCGCGGATGTCGGCGTCCTTCGCGCGACTCGCTTGCTCGGGAGCGATGTAATCGGGCGACCCCATGATCGCGCCGGTTCGAGTCCGTTGGCTGTCGTCGTTGTCCGATTCGCTCACCAAACGGGACAGGCCAAAATCCATGATCTTGACGATCGGATGCCCGCTGACCGAATCAATCGTCACCATGATGTTCGATGGTTTGATGTCGCGATGCACCATGCCATGCTCGTGAGCATGCTGCAGACCCAACGCGATCTGCCGAGCCACATCACACGCCCAACTTACCGGCAGCGGGCCATACTTTTTCAGCCATCCTTTGAGGTCTCGTCCTTCGACGTACTCCATCACCAGAAAGTAGCGATCACCGACAAAGTCCGCATCAATGGCCGCGACAATGTTCGGATGATTGAGCGAGGCCGCCGATTGAATCTCACGCAAGAACCGGCTGACCGCCTTTTCGTCTTTCAATAACTCTTTCGCCATGACCTTCAAGGCCACGATCCGCCGCACCGACGATTGCTCCGCCTTGAGCACCGCTCCCATGCCACCTTGACCGATGACTTCGAGCAACTGGTACTTGCCCAGAAACAACCGGTGATGCCCGTTCTGCAACTGTTGAGTCTGCCACGGCGTAACCCAACCGCGCTTGATCAACCACTTCGACAACCCACGTGCTTCCGTAAAATTGCGAGCGGCATTGCGTGTGGTGACAAGCTGATCCTTCGAGAGCAGATTGCTCTTCTTCAACAGCTCGAAGTAGTCGCGGATATTGGTGACAGCGGGCATGAATTGAAGGCAGCGAATGGAATGGATGAAGGGACAAACAACCGTCCTCAACATCGCATTTCGGAGACGGCAGGGGTGGGATCATAGTGCCCAGCCGTTTTGGCGGAAGCTCGATCAGAATATGCGCCGCGATGTCAGGATTTACCGCACATCACGAGCCAATCAATCCTAAGAACTTGTCCAAGAACAATATCGTATGACCGGTTTTCCAAACCGGTCGAAGTGAAGCCCCGGTTTGGAAAACCGGGCTACGAAAACACGGAGCCAATACTGGTCAAAATCAAGTAGAAATAAGCGAAGTTGGCGTTCAACCGACTTTCTGCATTACCGGCGTCTCGTTCTTGGCCTCTTTCGGGACGATCGTCCCCGCAGTTGCGGAGACCAACGGCAACTTGAGAGTGAACTGCGTACCGACGCCGACAGTGCTCTCGACTCGAATGCGGCCGTGATGAGCTTCGATCACTTCTCGACACAATGAGAGGCCGAGGCCCGAACCCCCTTGCCCGTTTTCATCCGCTTGCTTCGTCGAGAAAAACGGATCAAAAATTTTCTTCAATTGCTCCGCAGCGATGCCGCAGCCGCAGTCTCGCACAGCGAGTTCCGCAAAGCCGGATTCGCGATTTGAACGGACGGAAATGAGCAGCCGTCCGCCGTTGGGCATTGCCTGTCGAGCGTTGATGATGAGATTCAGCACGACTTGTTGAATTTGCCCAGCATTGATTTCGGACTGAGCATGTTCCGAGAAATCGGTGTCGAGCTTCACGCGGTGCATCTGCAAATCTTTCTCGACCAGGACGAGCACTTCTTGGACGAGTTGCACCAAATCCTGCGGCTCGCGGCGGTCTCCTTTGCCACGAGCATACGACAACATGCCGGTCGTGATCTTCGCTGCTCGCTGACCGGCGGCGAGAATCTTGTCGAACGACTTATCGCGCGACGCCACATCTTTGTGTCGTAGTCCCATTTTCGCGTAGTTGATCACCGTCGTGAGGATATTGTTGAATTCGTGAGTGACTGAGGCGGCGAGTGCCCCGACCGTACTCAGCCGTTGAGATTGCAGCAATTGCTGCCGCAGTGAGGCGACTTCTCGGCGAAGCGTTTCCACTTCGTGAGCCTCGTGAGTGTCGCGGACGAGCGGCGTTCCAACATTCTCGATCTGTTCCGTCATGATGAAGTCTTACCTGTCCTGAGCGAGTGAAGCCCAATGGTTCGCGACATACGGTTTCGCTAGTCGGTATCGGAGGGACAATCGGAGCAACTTCACCCACCGGTGTGGACAACGCGGTTCGCGTCACAATCGAGCCGTTGCGGTTCCCCTTGAGCGGTTGGAGCAATCCACAGAATCGGCGTCGTTGAGCGATCCTTGTCAGACTTTGCCGATTTCGTAGGCGAGCCAAGTAGGCTTGGTTGCTAACTTAGCCGCCTGTTGAAAACCATTGTGGCTCGACGCTCCGCGTCGATGGTGGCTGTCATCCGCCGATGATTTTCCTTGCCGTTCACGACGCGGAGCGTCGTGCCACAATTCCTCAACAGGCTGTTAGAACCCCAGAAAATGACTTCGTGTCTCGGTCGCCCGATTTTTCAAACCGGGCGGCTTAATTTGCCCGGTTTGAAAAACCGGGCTACGAAATTGGTCAAATGCCGTCCTCAGAAAAGTCCGCTGAGCAAACTTTGCAAGAGCTGGTCTATGCCGTCTCGCATGACATGGGAGCGTCGGTTCGTGCCGTGAATGGGTTCGCCGATCTCTTGAATCGGCGATACGGTGATCGGCTGGATGATGACGGGCGAAATTTTCTACGATTGATGACCAAAGGAGCGACCGATCTGCAAGCTCAGATCGAGGGATTGCTCGCGCTCTCGCGAGTCAGCACGCGCGGCTGCCCGCTCGCAGCAATCTCGGTCGCCGATGTTTGGCAATCCGTCGTCGTCGCGAACGCAGTCAGGTTGAGGGAAATCAACGCGATCGTTGATCAAACGGAACTGCCGATTATTCTCGCTGACGAGGCTCAATTGACTCAACTATTCCAGGAGTTGCTTAATAACGCGATCAAGTTTCGACGCGCGGAACCACTACGACTCGGCCTTTCCGCTGAGAGGCTCGACGAAGAATCTTCTCTCGGAGCGTTTTGGACATTTCGACTCACCGACAACGGTCGAGGGATCGCTCCACAGCACTGTGAACGTATCTTTCAAATACTTCAGCGACTCTGCCCCGACATCCCCGGCAACGGAGTTGGGCTCGCAGTCTGCCAGCGAATTGTTCAACGCCACGGCGGAGTGATCTGGGCCGAATCCGAGTTAGGAATCGGCACGAAGATCTGCTTCACGTTTCCGGTCTAATGACACGTTTCTTGTTCGGTCGATGGTCGAAGACTTCAAAGAGACGACATTGAGGGCACGCGGTGGACTTTGAAATTCTTCTGCCATTAAATCCACAAACACTCGTCGATGGCCTGACTCCCAGCAGCATCGACTAACGTGAGTAGTTGATCTGATGTGGCGAGCGGTTGGCTACGAAGGTTTCGCCCGAAGATTTTAGTCGGCACCGTGTGGCGCGACGCTCCGCGTCGCGATTCATTCACGACGCGGAGCGTCGTACCACACTGAATTGTGGCACACTTTTTCGGCGAAGCCTCATTGGAATTTCACTGGCCCTGATTGGTTTGCTCTTGTGTGCCGAGGTCTCAGCCGCCGAGCCAGCCGTTGTCCGTTTGACGAATGGTGCGACGATCGACTCAATCAAGGCTTCGGCGAGAACTCCGCCAGCGTCATGTAAACCGCATCGACCTTGGCCACGATCTTGCCGTCCCTCTCGGATTCGTCACGGACTTTGTGCCAATTGGGATCAGCGCGGAATGCGTCCCAAGATTTCTTCGCCGCTTCGGGACTGGCGTGCCACAAGACGTAGATCAACGTGTTGGCCGCCAGCTTCTCGTCGGTTGGTGTCCAATACATGAGGTTCTTCATGCCATGCTTCTCGAACAACTTCATCGTGTGGTTCTTGAAGCGAGCGTGCAGATTCGGCAGGCGACCTTCCAGAGCCGTGTAGGTCCGCAGCTCATAAATGCCTGCGGGAACAACCGCTTTCTCTTCGCCCACAGAAGCGTTCGAGCGAAACGCGACGATGGCCAACAACACGCTCAGCACGATGCCCCAGGCAGAGACTTGATTCAGCTTCATGACGCGATGCTCCTTGGATCGAAAAGGGATGTTGAGTCGAGAACCGAGGTCGGAGCAGTTTGAGGGTAACGGCACGCTGCCACAAGCAACGCAAAAGCCGCGTCGTGCCAGCTTGGCGAGTCAAGAACATGCGAAAGTTTGCTTGTTTGTGTTCCGAAAACAAGAACGTACCCGCCCCTCGTCTGGGTGGACAATTCGGGCGACAACGGCGGTGCGGGTCGCGCGAGTCGCAAGTGTCGTACGGATGTTGTTTGTCGTGCGAACGACACTTGGCGAAGCGGTCGGAGCAACGATGTCGGCAGGCCGCGCCGGACTGACAATCGGGATGATGCCGGTCGATACCTTGCTCCATGCTCGACCTTGATCCCGAACTTCTGGAAGCTCATCCGGACTGGCGGCAAGTGCTGTTCGCTTATCGCGAGACACTTGAGCCGATGCCGCAAGCGGACTCGGAACTTTCCGAGTTGTTCGTGAAAGGCTTTCGCCCGCGATTGCGAGTGGTCGACGGCGTTCCGTCTGAGAACATGGCGCGCATTCACGGCAGGTTGATCGCTCACGGACTACTGCAAGTCGAGATTGCCAGCCGTACCGGCGGGATGCTTTATCAGCTGACATCACTCGGTCGCCAAGCATGTCTGCGACTCGCTCGCGTCAGCGTGGAAGAGACAGATGCCGCCGGCTTCGAGATGACTGCCGACGAAGAATCGTTGGAATTGGCGACCGCGTGAGGCTGGCGATGTCTGATCCTGCGTCTCCAGTCCGACAGCGAGTTGTCTTTCACGGCCGGGTCCAGGGAGTCGGTTTTCGTTACACGACCGCTTCGATCGCAAAACGACATCCGGTCGTTGGCTATGTCAAGAACTTGCCAGATGGGGCTGTGGAACTCGTCGCTGAAGCAGAACCGATCGTCTTGGAACAATTCCTTGCGGACATCGGAGCAGCCTTCGCGGGCAACATCCGCCAGCAGAATATTGCTGAAGCACCGCGCGACGAATCTTTCACAAAGTTTGAGATTCGACGCTGATGTTTGATAGGACCGATAGGTCGTATACGACATATCAGCCCCATTCTCGTCAATCAAATCGACTGCGTCTCCGTGCGGCGAATCTTTCGGACGACCATGTGCAACCAGATCAAGCTTGTCACTGTGATGCCGAACACGACCCAGAACATCGACTGCGGCTGGCCGGTCCATTGCTTGAGGTACGCGAACAGCGGCGGCATCGCGAAGCCTCCGAGTGCGGCCAGCGCACCGACCAATCCGACCACGGTACCCACATCTTTGGGGTAGTACTCCGGGATGTACTTGATGGTCGAAGCTTTGCCGATCCCTTGTGTGATCCCCAGCAACACGATGCAGACAGTGAACTGTGTCACGGTCAGCGGCAGGAACAAGATCAGTGCCATCAATGAACCGAGGATGAAAACTCCGTAGGTCACTTTGCGTGGGCCCAACCGATCGGACAACCAACCACCCAACGGGCGTAGCAAGCTCGACGCAAAGATGAACGGCGTCGTCAGCAGTGCGGCGGTTCCCAGCGGGAGCTTGTAGACGCTGACGTAATACTTCGGCAGGCAGGCCGACATCGCCACGTAAACACCAAACACGACGGTGTAATACAGGCTGAATCGCCAGACGCGAATTTCCTTCAACGGCAACAGCATCGCACTTAACGAGCGTCCCGCTCCTGGCTTCTTATCCGGTGCCGGTGCGATCCACGCGACAGCAACCGCCATAAGCAGCAGCAAGCAACCATAAAGAAACGGCACGAATCGCCAACCGCCGGGGATCCAACCACCCAACAAGCCGGCTGCGGGAATCAACCCGATCAGCAGCGGGCCAATCAGCTTCGTCACTGACGCTCCCACATTGCCCGCTCCGAACAGGCCCATCGCGAAGCCTTGTTGCTTCGGCGGAAACCAGGCCGCGTTCCATGCCGATCCGACCGAGAACGAATTCCCGCCGATCCCCACCAGAAACGCATACAAGAAAAGTTGCTCGTATGACTGCGATGAGGAGACCAAGAAGGAACTCATGCCGGACAAGATCAGCAAACTCACGAACGTGATTTTTCCGCCCCAGCGATCGGCGAGCATCCCAAAAGCCAAACGCCAGATCGAGCCGTTTAAGATCGCCACCGCAACTAGCCACGACAGCGAAACGTCAGTGATTTTGAACTCCTGCTGAATCGGAATCCCCAGCACGCCGAACATCAACCATGCGGCAAAGCTCAACGTGAATCCGACGCACGATAGCGATAGCACCTTGATTCGTTTCGCTTGTTCGATCGCCTCGGCAGCGGAAAGAGTCTCGCTGTTGATTGGGGCAGAACCCACTAGCGCGGTGGAATCGCCCGCACACACAACGTCTTGGATCGGCATGTTGAACGCTCCTGGAACTCTCTGAACGAGACATTCCTTGGTGAGAAATCAGCGACTTGATCGGGGACTCACTAGAGCGCAGGCCGCGAGTGAAAGCAGCCTCCACAGCCCTCGCAGCGTTTCACGAATCCCGATGTTTGAAGCCCGACGAGTGCCATACAACCCGCGTGCCAAAGAGAATTACCTGCATGAGTTCGTCCCTTCGTCCTCTCTCCGAACTTCGTGAAACGCCTGGAAAACAGCGTGGTTTGCCACACGTGGAAAATTACATCTCAACGAAGCTGCCGAACACGTCTCGCCCGTTTTAAAAATCCGTCTGCTCAAAAACTGCGCGGCATTGCACTCGGCAACCTACCAAGTTCCGCGACGAGTGTTCGGCACCTATAATCCCGCCCCGACCGGCAGTCCGCCGCGACGATCCATCAAAGAGGTGTCCCGTGCTCGTGCAAATGGAATTGGCTCGAATCATCATCAGCGAGTTGAACGATCAGCAGGTGATCTACCTGCGTGAGGTTGACGGCGAGCGAATGTTTCCAATCCTGATCGGCCTGTTCGAGGCGACCAGTATCGACCGCCGCATCAAGAAGGAATTCCCGCAGCGCCCGCTCACACACGATCTACTCAAGGCCACGATCGTGGGACTCGGTGGCGAACCTCAAGACGTCGTCATCAGCGAACTTCGCGAGCACACCTATTACGCGAAACTCCGCGTCCTCCAAAACGGCGACCTCCTCGAAATCGACAGCCGCCCCAGCGATGCCATCGCCCTCGCCGTCCACTTCGACCCGCACCTGCCGATCTACGTGGATTCGGAAGTGCTGGAGCAAGTTCTGTAGTTCAGGCCGTAGCACAGGCGGCTCGCCTGTGCCTTCCTTGAAACACCGCA
>JAYUFI010000516.1:0-13350 GCA_043738805.1 Planctomycetaceae bacterium
TCGCGGTCAATCAGCGACAAGCGGTGCGTTGCCGAACCGGACTTCGTAACGGTCACCTCGAACTCAATTGACGGCTTGTTCTTGTCCGTGCTCTGCGCGGTCTCATTCGGTTTGACGACCCGACCCAGAATCGGTTCTGAGCGAGCGGGGTCATGCCATCTTGCCGAGCGAATCGGTCGATTCGCTCGCGCGGTGATTTGCAGTCGCGTACCGACGAGCGTGCGCAGTTGCGTTGTGTTTTCGGGAGCAATCGTATTCGGCGCGCTCGTGTATTTCGGTGGAATTAGCGTCACGCGAAACGATTCGATCTTCACCGGTGGAACGATTTCCAACGTCTGCCACGGCATCTCATGGTCGTCCCCGCCGACCGCGCGCAGTTCGATCGTTCCCTCGTCGATCGGAACGCGAACGGCAGCCACTTCGCGCGGTTGATCGGTCGAGGTTCGCAGCGTTGTTGTGCGCAGCGGTTCGGATTGTGATGCGGCACCACGACGTCGAAACTCCAGCAACACCGGCTGTGGCAACGTCCCACGAGCGTTCACGACAAACAAATCTAGCGGCTGCCCCTGCACCGCGCGGATCGGTTTCGCCGCCGAGACTTCGAGGGGCTTGAGGTTTCCGTTGACCAGTTGCAGTTCCACTTGCTTCGGCCAAGCACGATTACCGAACGGCCAGAACAATCGCGACAACGCGGTCGAGGCAATTGCCGAGTTTGTTGCTGTCAGCCAGAGACTCACGCAGAGGACGCCGGTCGCGATCAGCATCGCTCGCGTCGATTCGCGTCGGTCCAACGCCGACGTGAATTCCACATCCGCCACATCGACCGTCGTCTGCTCGATCAATCGCCATTGCAATTCCGGCGAGCCAAGCTGCGGGCTGACGCCGTGTTCCAAAAACTCAACCGCCGTCGCCAGTCGCCCGCGAAGTCTTGGAAACTGCTGTTCGAGATGCTCGGCCAAGACGACGTTCGACCAGCCGATTCGCAGCGGAGCAATCAATCTCTGCCAAATTGAAAATCCCACCGCGACCGCGATCGTTCCGAGCAACCCGGCTCGTAACCAGCGATCGTCGAAATGCCAGCACCAGTCCAACAGGCCGACAACCAGCAGCCCGACCATCAGCCAAACGACAACCCAGCTCAACCCGGTCAGCCACAAGAGGCGACGGATTGTAAGTCGTAAGTTCGTCAGTTGGTTGAGCAGAGGATGCGACATGAGAATTCGCCGCCGAAACGTAACACAGGTAGCTCGCCGATGTGTCTTCTCCGGCCAAACCACAGGCGAGCCACCTGTGCGACGTTTTGAAACCATTACCCATAAATCTCATGAGCTTGCTTGTGTTCCAGCCGCTTCGCGCGAATCAAACCGCCCGCCACTTTCTCGCCATTCGGGTCGAGATAGACTCGCCCGGTCGATTCGCCGCCGCCGGGTCGCACTTCGAGCACATGAATGTTGAAGATGAACGCGGTCTCTGACAACGCCTGAAACCAATGCACGTTGTCTTTGTCGTCGGAGATCGACGACGTCTCGCCCGCTTTGAAGGGACGATCGACGGTCGGCTTGATGAGAATGTGATCTTTCTCGTCTTTCAGGCGATCGTACAACCGGCCCCGCAGATCTCCTTTGAGAATCAAAAACGCTGTTGCCATATTGTTATGCCCGTGCGGTACAACCGAGTGATCCTTTTTCAACGCGAAGACTTGTCGGCCAAAGACGTACTCTGTCGGCAAGCCTTCGACTTTGGGAAATTTCGGTCGCAAGCTGCTCGCCCCGTTGTCGGCAATTTTCAGGTCCTTCGTGATCGCCTCGAAGTCGATCAGCTTGAGCACATCGGCGACGTCGATCTTTTGAAAGAGCGCTTCGACCTGTTTTTGCCATTCGATCTGCGGGATTTTTTGACCGCGCACATCGGCCGCGAGCGAGTTCACATCCGCCAGCCACTTGATCGCCGTTGGCTTGATCTCATTGGCAAAGGCGTCTTGACGAAACACCGTTTCCAGCAGCGAGTAACTCAGCAACGATCCCAATGTATTGCGAGCAAACTCGCGACGATTCAGTTCAGACATCAGGGTATCCTTTCGAGTTGTGCGATTTACGGAGGCGACAGGCTCACTGCGTATCGCCTGCTGGCCGATGACGCAAGCGAGTTGCTACGGTGTGCGTTCAGGGGCTTGAGGTTTGATTCTGAAGGAACCGTATGCGCTGGTCTATTCAACGACAATTGTTGGCTCCGATGCTGTTGGTGGTCGTTGTCGCCAGCGTCCTTTCCAGCGGCGTAAGCGCTTGGGTCGGCGGCACGTGGGCGCGGCGCGAAGAGACCGATCGACTGGGGCGCGTGGTCGCGACGTTGACCGACGTCAGCTTTCCACTGCAAGAGACAGTTCTGCAAAAAATGGCCGGACTTTCGGGAGCCGATTTCGTCGTTTGGGATCAGCAGCAGGTCGTGCAGTCGGCCACGTTGCCGCTGGACGCCGCGATCCGCGAACAACTCAAACGAGTTCCCGAAACAGGGCCGCTCTCCGATCTCTCGCGCAATCCGACGTTGGAAATTCAGGGCCGCAGTTATCTCACAGCGAACGTCCCGCTGCGAAGAACGGGGACTCGGCCGCTGTCGTTGTTGGTGCTGTACCCGGAAGACCGTTGGTGGACCGCAACGCGCGGTGCGATCTTGCCGCCGATCATCGCGGGCGGAGTGACGGCGTTGATTGCCGTCGCGCTCACGACGTTGTGGGCTCAACGATTCGTGCGACCGATCGCGCAGCTCAGCCGGCAGTCGGAAGAGATCGCGAACGGTGTCTTTCAACCGATGTCGTTGCCAACGCGCGATGACGAGCTGCGCGACCTCACGCAGTCGATCAACCGCATGGTCGAGCAACTCAAGCGCTACGAGCAGCAAGTACGGCGGAGCGAACGACTCAAGACGCTCGGCCAATTGGGAGCCGGGCTCGCTCATCAATTGCGCAACTGGCTAACGGGAGCACGGATGGCGTTGCAGTTGCACATGCGAGAATGTCCGCTCGGAGCGAACGCCGAGTCGATGGAGATGGCGTTGCAGCAGATCAGTTTGATGGAGTCGTACCTGCAACGCTTCTTGACGCTCGGTGCCGGACGGAGCGAGTCACTGCGTCCGATCGTGAGAAAAGAAGTCTCGCTGCCGCAGTTGATCGACGACGTCCTGTCGCTGATCCGCCCGCGCGCTCGACATGTCGGCGTCGAGGTGCAGTGGTCGCCGCCAGTCGCACTGATCGTCGTTCACGGCGATCGCGAGGAGCTTCAAGAGTTGCTGGTCAACTTGCTGTTGAACGGCATCGACGCCGCAGTCCACTCGGCGATGACCGCTTGGATTCGTATTGAACTCGACCGCTCCGATGCCGACCGAGTCCGGCTGCGAATCATCGACAGCGGATCCGGACCGGATGCCGCGATCGCCGCTCAACTCTTTGAACCGTTCGTCACTGACAAACCGGAAGGAACGGGACTCGGCTTAGCCGTCGCAAAACAAATCACGGAAGCTCACAACGGTGAACTGCACTGGCGTCGTGAAGCCGACGCAACCGTATTTGAGATCAAATTGCCCGTGTGGCCAACCCTCGCCGAGAGTCGAGGTGGCTCACTTCACGAACCGCTGTGAACGGGACCGAACGAACGGTGCTCAAGGAAGGACTTGTCGCAACATCTCTTCGCTTGCGCGTCGGGCCTCAATGGCACACGCGGTCATGAAATCACCTCGAAGTATGAATCATCCAGGTGAGAGCAAGTCTGCGAGCGTTCCGCTCGAGTCGCGGAATTTTTCGGACTTCGATCCCATCCGTTGAGCGAGCGTCAGCAGCAGGTTCGACATCGGCGGGTGATTGTTGGGATCGAGGGCGATGTGCTGACCATGTTTGAGGCCGAGCCTGTGTCCGCCGGCGACGAGCGTCGGCAAGTTCTTCGGCGAATGATCGCCCCCCGCGCCGGAGTTCATCCCGGACCCGAAGAGGACCATCGTGTGATCCAGCATCGTGCCGTCACCGTCTTGCGTTGACTTCAAGAACTTGAGGAAGCGACCGAGTCGTTCCAAGTGAAAACGGTCGATGGTCGCGAGCTTCTTGAGCATGTCGGGGTCGCCGCCATGATGAGACAGCTCGTGATGATTTTCGCCGCCGCCCCCGTAACCGCCAGCTTCGCGCGACCATTCGAAGGCGATGACGCGAGTCGTGTCAGTCATGAATGCGAGGTACGACAGTTCGAGCATCACATCGAGCCACATTGGGCGGTCGTGAGCGTTGCCCGGCTGACTGCCGAGCTGCAAATTCTTCGGATCGACGACCGGCTTCGGCACATCGACCCACGAGACGAGCCGCTCGACCCGTTGCTCGGTCTCACGCACCGAGCCCAGGTATTCGTCGAGCTTGCGTTGATCGGTCTTGCCGAGCTTCTTTTGCAAAGCGTTTGCCTCATCGAGGACGTTGTCGAGGATCGACCGTTTCTCGGCGTATCGTTTGAGAGTCGCTTCGCGGTCAGCACTGCTTTCGGGAACGAAGAGCCGCTCGAACAGTCGCTTCGGCGAGTTCTCGGCGGGGATTGGCGTGCCGGCTCGATCGAACGAGAGCGTGTGACTGTGCCCCGCCCCGCCGGTTCCCGAACCGTCCGACAACTGCAATGACGGGAAGCGAGTCTGCTTGCCGTGGACCTCAGCAATCAACTGATCCGCCGAAACTGAGTTGGTGTAATCGCTGCCGGGAACCGCTTTGAGATCCGCTCCCGTCAACCACGTATCAGCCCCGCTGTGTCCCCCTTGAGACGCGGGATGTCCCAAACCGGAGATGACCGTGAAGTCCTCTCGCTGATCCTTGAGAGCTAGCAGCGTCGGCGACAGTTCATAGTCCCGGCCGCTCGTCTTCGGCACCCATTCCAGGATGTTGACGCCGTTCGGGACATAGCAACAAATCAGCCGCGGCTGCACTCCCTGCGATTTCTCCAGCGGCTCAAACTTCGACGGCGCGGCATACGCTCGCGGCAACATCGCGTCGAGCAACGGCAAGCTCAAGCAAGCTCCGAGACCTCGCAGGACATGCCGACGAGTGAGTGGACCATCCAAGAAATACGACATGAGAATCACCACGGTAAAAGAGAGGGTCGGTTTGGTTTCGCGAACAAGCGGCCTGATTTTATTTCGTGCCGAATACTTCGGACGTCACGATGAACTGCAACATGGATCGCATTGAGTAGTCGTTTTTCTTCGTGTGCTCGACAGCCGCTTTGATGGTGGGTTGATCGGCAACGCCCAGTTCGCGGCCGAGAGCGTAGGTCAGCAGCTTACCGGCGAGGTTCTTGAGGAACAGGTCTTCTTTTTGACGCAGAGCGGTGCGCAGACCGTCGACACCGGTGATCTCGGTGCCGTCGGGAAGCTTTGAGCTGGCGTCGATCTTGGGGTCGTCGCGGTTGACTCGGCCTTTGTAACCGAACCCTTCTTGATCGCGCCACTCGCCCGCAGCGTTGAAGTTTTCCAGCGCGAAGCCGAGCGGATCGATCTTGTTGTGGCAGCGAGCGCACTGCGGTAACTGCCGATGAATTTCCAGACGCTTACGAACTGTCGCCTTGTCGATGCCGGGAACTTTCGGAGCGATGTCGCCGGCATTCGCGACCGGCAAGCCGGGATCGGTGCCGAGCAGATTCTTCATGACCCATGTGCCTCGTTTGACCGGCGATGTGCGTGTGCCGTTGGAGGTAATCGTCAACACGGATGCCTGCGTGACGACCCCGCCTCGATGCACGCCATCGGGGACGGGGACTTTGCGGAACTGATCGCCGCGAACGTTGTCGATGCCGTAAAACCGCGCCAGCCGCTCGTTGATGACGACGAAGTCCGAGCCGACAAAGTTCATCACACTCAGATCGTTCTTGAGGATCTCCGCGAAGAACGCACGCGACTCATCGACGATCGACACTTCGAGATGCCGGTCGTATTGCGGATAAAGATCGGCCGCAGGCGGGTTCGCTCCGACCTCACGCAAGCCGAGCCACTGTCCCGCGAAGTTCCGCACAAAAGCGTCGCTCTTCGAGTCGGCGAGCAAGCGACTGACTTGAGTTGCCAGAGTCTTTGGGTCGCGCAGTTTTCCGGACTCGGCGAGTCGAAAGAGTTCGTCGTCGGGCATCGTCGACCAGAGGAAGTAAGACAATCGCGCGGCGAGTTCGTGATCGGACAAACGACGTGCGGTCGGCGCGGCGGACTCGGCGAGATACAGGAAGTGCGGTGAGACCATGACGGCGATCAGCGGGGTCTTGATCGCTTGCAAGAACGACGGTTCCTCCTTGTGAACGAGGTCAAAGAGTTTGAGCTTGTCGTCGATCTCGGTCTCGCTCACCGAACGGCGATACGCTCGTCGCATGAAGCGAGCGAGCACGTCGCGTGCATAGCCTCGTTCGTCGGATTTCGACATCGGCGAATCGAAGAGAATCCGCTGATGACTTGGCGGCGGCCACGATTCAAAGACGGGGCCTTCCAGTTCAAACCAATCGACGTGCATCTCCGGCCGAGCGAACTCGTCGTGCCCTTGAAACCAGAAGTTCTCCAGCACGCGCGGAATCGCGTAGGCGTACTCGATCGTCAGGCCGGCGGACTCGGTACTGAAGCGAGTGCGGACTTCGTAGACCTGCGGTTCCTTGAGCGTCGCATCGACGTCCAATTCGGCAATCGTTTTCGGTTGTCCGCCGAGCGTTTGGACCAGCTTCAGCCGAGGTGGGCCGTAGTCGTACATGCGATCGGACTCAAAATGCTTCAGGTCAGTTTCAAACTGCGCGACGTGATATTTTTCCCCCTTCGGATTTTCTTTCGTCTGCTTGTCGCGGCGTTCGGCGAGCTTCAGTCGAGCCGCCTCGACGACCTCTTCTCGCGTCGGGATTCGACCTGCCGCGCGAATGCGGACGATGAATTCCCCTTCGTGCTTCACTTTGAAATCGCGTGCGTTGAGGTGCTTGTCCCACGAGTCATGGTGCAGCACTTTGAAGCCGTCCTTCACCGGATTGCGACCGCCGTTGACGATCGCGTTGTTGCCGTCGTACTTCACGCGGTTCGAGTCGGAATCGCCGGTCTCCGGCTCGAAACGCCACTTGATCGCGGGGGGGCGATCCCCTTCGACGAGTGCTCGGTCCAAAATCTTTCGGGCCGCTTCGAGATACAGTTCGGTCTGCAAGGGGGAAAGCGTCAGCGCTTTGCCGTTGTTGTCGAAGCCGCCCGACGGTGGGTCTTGAGGGAAACCAGAGACATCGAAATCGACACCGATTAAATCGCGGATCGTGTTGCGGTACTCATCGCGATTCAGCCGTCGCAGCACGATCACGCCGTCCCGCCGAATGAGCTCGGCTTGCGTCATCTGCTCGGTGATCCAATCGACTACGCGGGCGACTTCGTCGGGCTTCGGCTGCGGTTCACCTTCGGGCGGCATCTCGTGGCTGTTGAGCACGTTGATGACCTCGCCCCATTTTTCCTTCGAGGCCGGATCAAGGAACTCGTTCTTGAGCTGTTGATCAACTCGAAGCTGCCCCTCTTTCTTTTCCGGCCCGTGACATTTCAGGCAATGAGTTTTCAAGAACGGCGTGAGGATGTCGCGATAGCCCGCTTCGTCAGGCTTCATGACGAGGGGTTCGTCGGCTCGCAAAAGAGGAGTTGACTGCGCGACGATTGCCCAAGCGGACCAAAGCAAAGTCATCGACCAGCGGCAAGAGATCAGATGAAATTGATTGAGCGATGACGTCATGAGGTTGTGTTTCAGAGAACGGTGGCGGCGGAGCGTTGTCATCGCGGCAAGATACCGCCTCTCAGTTTCCCTATCATCAGTGACGATCCGACGTCTTACATCAATGTTTCAACGATGGATCAGCTTGCTTCTGTTTTCGACTACGAAGCTGGGCCATCTGCACGTCCACTACGCCTTGCGTTTGCGTTTGGTTTCCTCAATGACCTCTCCTTGCGCAATCAGCATCTGGCACATCCAGTCGATGACTGCTGAAAGAAGAATCATGGAATAGTGGCCAATGCCAACCCCGATGAGCACTCCAATGATACCACCGACCATCAAATATGCCGCAAATCCGTTGGCTGCCATCATCGAGATTCCGGTCAGCGCAAACAGGGCGACAGATGACATTATTGTGATTAGTCGAACGATATGCTCAGCGTCACGCAGACGCTCAACGATTTTCTCAGTTCTTTCGTGCTCATATAACAGCATTCCGTCTCACCTTTGCATGGACATTGCCGCTTAACGGGCAACTAACTACTTCATTTAAGTAGTTGATCTGAAAACTCCTGACAATGGGCACGTGCCGCTATAGTGGTGTGGCAAATCTCCTAGCTTATGACAAGGCGGAGACATCAATACTCGGCCCTCGACTTTAAGAAGAAGATAAGCATTTAGGTTGCCGGTCTTCGGAGCGTCCTTGGCGTCGTAACGCTCTGTAAACACCACATGCGATGGGTCGCCATACGGCGACTGGACGGTGGATGGGTCAACGATTCCAGAAACAAACGCTTGCACAAGAGTCGAAATCTTTTGCAAAGGCGCGGGGAGGTCTGGACGCTCTAAGGTAAACACGATACCGGGTGGATAACTCCCGGAGAGGGTAACCTGGGCTTCCGCCTCGGTCATTTCGTGATAGTCGTCGAGATTTTGGCTGAACGGAAACATTCGTGGATACGCCTAAAAGTGAACTCAGCCGCCTACTGCCTTTGAGAATGGCGGTGGTCAACGCGGTTGAGTGAACTGAGAATCAAACTACAGGGCGGGAAACGGTTTGCCAAGCATTGCCTAAACGACTTGGGCAAGTCTCATCGTTGATAGGCCGCGCGCGATGAATCACAAATCTCTTCGCTCGTGGTGATATTCGTAACTTGCTGCGTTCTGCGCAGGTCTACTGCGAAATTTGGTTGGCCGGGTTCAAAAAGGCTTCGTGCGACTCACCTTTCCGTTCGCGTCGTCGTAATCTTCGCACGCCTGTCTTTTTTTCATTCAAAAACTGGCCTGCGTCGTACGGCTTTCCATTGTCACGGGATCGCTTCCAGAGTCCAGGCGAGAAAAAAGTGCCATTTGTGTCAGCAACCGTTTATGCGTCCGTCGTCGCGTTGACGAGCATCAGCGGAACGATCAACGCCACGTTGGCCGCGACCGTTTACGCGATGGATGGCATCAGCGGGAACGTCACTGCGAGAGGTGCCGCGACGGGTGAATACGGGGGTCAGGGACCAAATAATGCCATTTTATCGAAAAACGGTTCCTAGTGTCTTGCCCCGGCGCTTGATGTTGCCGTGAGTGACACGCCGGTACGTTGAGGAATATCCGCTGCCAGGTGCAACGGGTGGCACATTTTCGTTTCCCGCGTTGCCCCGCTCTTCGCGGAGTTGCGGCCGTACCTGGAATACGTGTTCGATCAAGCTCCCGAAGGTTCCGATTTCGTTCTGCCGAGCTTGCAGCGTGAAGCCGCTCAGCCTGGCGAGCTGTCAATCTGCAGACTCGATTTCAGAAGATCGTCAAGAAAGCTGGCCAAGCCCCGTGGCCTCGCTTGTGGCACAACTTGCGAGCCTCACGTCAAACGGAACTCACGGAACAATTCCCCGCTCACGTCGTGTCGGCGTGGTTGGGAAACTCCGAACGCATCGCCGCGCAGCATTACCTGCAAGTGCTCGATTCTCACTTCCAAAAAGCGGCGCGCGGTACGCCTGCAAGTGATGATTTTGAGACGCACCGAGTCTCTGAAAATGCAGAAATCCCGCATTTCTGCGGGATTTCTGGTGCTCAGGTGGGCGATACAGGATTCGAACCTGTGACTTCCACCGTGTGAGGATGGCACTCTAGCCGCTGAGTTAATCGCCCAAATTTGCTGACCGATCCGTCAAGTGTAGACTAACCGTTGCAGCGGGCGGGCGTTGTAGTGTCTGGCGGGGACCGTCGCAAGTTTGTGAGATCGGACTGTGAGGATGACTGACTTGAATACCCCATCAACAACAGAGATGACTCCGTCAATCGGCGTAAGCGATGTGAGCGGGAAGACTAACTCGGAGGTACAAGCGGTGGCAGCGGTAGAATCGTCGAAATTGAAATCGAGCGGGCGCGTGATTGCAGTGATGCCGGCTTACAACGCAGCGGCGACTCTCGAACGGACGGTCGCCGACATTCCTCCGGGGAGCGTTGATGAGGTCATCCTCGTCGATGATTGCAGTCGCGATAACACGGTTGAGATTGCTCGACGGTTGGGGCTGACGGTGATCGCTCATGAGAAGAACACCGGCTACGGCGGGAATCAGAAGACCTGTTATCGGCACGCTCTTGATCGCGGCGCGGATTACATCGTGATGATTCATCCAGACTATCAATACGACAGCCGAGTCATCCCCGTCGCGATCGAAATTCTGCGGCTAGGAATCTGTGACATGGTGCTGGGCTCGCGGATCCGCACACGTCGAGAAGCACTCGATGGCGGAATGCCCAAGTGGAAATACATGGCCAATCGCGGACTGACGATTTGCGAGAACATCGCGCTGGGACAAAACCTCGGCGACTTTCACAGCGGCTTTCGAGCGTATCGGCGACAGGTGGTGGAGACCGTTCCGTTTGAACGCAACTCGAATGACTTCGTCTTCGACAGCCAGTTTCTCGCTCAGGCAGTTCACTTCGGCTTCAAGCTGGGAGACATTCCTGTTCCCGTCCGGTACTTCGACGAAGCGTCGAGCATCAACTTTGGCCGCAGCGTGACATACGGAAACCGGACGCTCGCAGTGATGGCTCAGTTTTGGTTGCACCGTCTGCGAATTTGGCGGAGCCCGTTGTTTGAGCCCAAGACGGACCTGTGACCATGCTTCCGAGTAAATCGCCGGAGGACGCGCCTCTCAAGAGAATGCGACTCACACACAAACTTGGCGACTCAACAGAATCTTATTGCCTAAATCAAGCGCAGGCTGGCTGATGCCGATGGGCACGGCAAAAAGTAAGCCGACGTGACGTCAGTCGGAGCGTACGGCGTCAACGACACCATCAAATTCAACATTGGTGGCTTGGACGTGAACGACGATCTCGCCGTTGTCCTCATTACCGACCATCGTGAAGCCAGTGGTGATGAGCGTCACCGTCTGGGATGCCAACGATCCCACCGCCGCCAAATCTGACGCAGCTTCAGAGCGACTCGGTCGCGTTAAACGACACCGTGGTGTCCAACGTGGACCGGAGTGTGGACCATCACGGGCAGCCGGCGTTACCACGGCGTTACCACGGCGTTTCCATCAAGTCGACGACGTGTCGAGCCATTTGGTTCATGGCTTGTTGGGTGGCGGTGGCGAGAGATTGGCCCACTTCGGGGGCGAATTCGGCTTGGGCTCGCAGGGCGGCCATGCCGGGAGCGAGAGGGATTTGTTCTTGAGCGAGAACCTTGCCCGCTCGCAGGTCTTCCCAGACCACTTCGAGGGCGAGGTTCACTTGCAGTTCGCGCGGGTCGTCGTTGCGAGTTTCGCCGAGAACGGTCTTCTTCATGTCGATGATGCGGCCGGTCAAGCGCGTGTCACCCCCATCCTTGACGATGCGAAGAAATGGCATCCGCTGTTGAATCTGCTTTTGGACCGCTTCGGTCAATTGCAGGTCGAGGCCGCGACGGTACGACGCCGATTCAAACATCGGGACTTCGACCGTCCGAATCTGTTGGTCGTGCGGAACACCGATCATGTAACCGCAGCCACTCAGCGCGGCCATGATGGCAGAGACCGAGAGTGTCAGCAGAGTTCTGCGAGAGCAGTTCATTGCGGATCACTCCCAGTTATTGAACGACACTGTCTTCAAGCGTCGCGTTTCCAGACGTTTCTTCGTAGTCATCCGGAGTCTTTGCGGGGTGCGGTTTCTTACGTGTGTTGGTTTGCGGGCCGGGGTATTTTTCCAGGAGGTCAGGACGCAACTCCGCCAACACTTCACGAGCTTTGGGGGCATAACTGGAATTCGGGTAAATCTGCAAGACGTCTTCCGCGTAGATGACCATTGCTTTCGGTTTCCGCTTACGACGGTACAGCTCAACCAGCTCCCAAGAACGTTGTGCTCGTGCCTCTTCGATCTTGGCCAATTCGTCCTTCAAGCGGTCTCTTTCCGGGAGATTCTTGAACAATCGGAGCGTGCTTTCCTTCAGCCGCCGCGCCTCTTCCAGTTTCTTTTCGTCGTAGCCTGCGCCTTGATAGCTCATCAGTTTTACGTGTGAACCGAGTACGAACGACGTCTGCAAGTGCGGGCTACTGGGATACTCTTCGCGGAGCATCGAGAAGTAACGATCGGCCTCTTGATAGTTGCCGACTCGGAGGTAATGGCTCGCGGTCATCATGATGGCATCATCGGCGAGCGGGCCGCGCGGGTCGTACAGCCAGATCGCCTTGAGTGCATCGAGAGCATGGCCCGGCGTGTCGAACGCGGGACGAGACTTGTCGGTCAGGTTCGGGACCAAGATTGCCGAATGCGGCGGCTTCTGTTTTTTGGGCTGCGGAGTTGCTCGTGGGTCTTCAACATTCACCGGAGTGATATCGCTCGACGTCGCGAAGTCGGGCATGCCCAACCAAGTCTTACCGATTACAAACAGACGGCGCGTCGAAACGTTGAGGTGCCGCGTCGAGGGATAATCCTTCAGCAAGGCTTCGTAGTTTTCTTTCGCGTCGCTGAGCCGTTCTTGTTTGAAGTAGCTTTCCGCGAGCAAGAAGAGCGAGTCTTCGCGAACGCGGTTGTGTTCTTCGCGAGTACCAGGATCAGCGCTCCAGATACGCAGGTTGGCCCAGAAGTTTTTCTTCTTCTTGGCGAGCGGCTTCAGTACCGCTTCGGCTTCGACGAGCTTGCCCTCTTTGTACAACGCCTCGGCTTGATCGAACTGAGCTTTACGTCGTCGTTCCTCGGCCTCATCGACAACAACCGGCGCGCGGCTGTTTGTGCTGCTCGATGTCTTGCTGTTAGACGGAGCCTTGGTGAACCAAGACGAACTTGGTTTGGGCTCTTGAGGCTCTTTGACTTTCGATGGTTCCGGCGGTTGGTTCGCATTCTTGCCGATTCCCCAAAACCGGCCCGGTTCCTTTGGCTTCGGAGTTTCCGGTTGCATAGTCGTATCAGGATCAACAACGGTAACGTCGTCTTCGGCCTGCTCTTGGTCCTGTTTCACGAATGGATCAGCGTTTTTCTTCTGCGTGAGATTGACGCTCTTGCCCCAACTCCATTGAGCTAACGTGACCGGCGATTTCACCGACACGCAACCGAAAGTTGCCGAACAAATCACGAACGCCATCAACGTCAACAACATGCCGTTGACTCGAGAGAGGCTGCTGCTCACGCTTGAATTGTTTAACCGCACGCCGCAGGCACGC
>JAYUFI010000517.1:0-1893 GCA_043738805.1 Planctomycetaceae bacterium
TCGATCTACGACTACCTAGTCACCGCCGTTCAAGCTCATTTCAAACAACTCAAACAACAGCCAATTCCGTCACTGCTGCCGTGCTCGTGAACGATTACCAACGCCGAAGATGTGGCGGACTACTTTCTCAACTATCGAGTACCGGTCGGGCCTTGCGCTCAGAATAACCGATGGGATGGGACGATGGTGCTCCGTTTCTATCGGAACACGATCCTCAAGGGCATGCCGCAACGCGGCAACATGACTACGGTCAAGCATCACGGCAGTGGCAAACGCTCACCAAAGAAAAATCCGAAGGGGCCGACCTATTACGAAGCCCACACCTGGCGTACTTCGAACCGGCCGAGTTTGACGATCTCGTGGCTCTACTTGCGAAGAGAAACTCCCGGTACTGCAAACAGAAGGTCAACGGTGTCTACCCCGGAACGAACATGTCATGGAAGAGAAGTCTGTTTCCGGGGCAGCATGCTCGTTGCTGGTACTGCGGGCGCACCTATAGCTGGGGCGGTAACGGCATGGCTGGGCACCTGATGTGTTCTGGCAGCCGCAACCATTTCTGCTGGAACTCGATCCATATCGATGGCTCCTTTGTCGTCGATCTGGTTCGCACAGAAATCACGAAAGTGCTCTACCAGCTCGAAGGGTTCGACGATCAATTTCGTCAGATCCTCGATGAAGTCCAGTTTCAATCGGAAGACAAGCCGTCAGCACAGTTGAAGCAACTCGAAGCCGACGTTGCCCAACTCGCACGCGAGAAGGAGAACTTGCTCGCTGCGATGAGAATGTTCGGCCCCAAAGAAATGATCGTCAACGATATCGAGGCGATCGAAAGTCGCGAACGAGATCTCGCCCGACGTCGCTACTTGATTGAAAAGGCGGTGAAGAAGCCGTTAGTTCTGCCGAAATCCGTCGCCGATCTGCGAGCCAGTCTCGAAGCCCAGTTCCAGCCGCTGAATGTTGAGTCATACGAGTTCGGGACGCTGCTGCGGCAGATCGTTCCGGAGTTTTGCGTCTATCTCGTTCGTTTGATCGACGGAGGCCATCCGATGCCGCGAGCCCGCTTGAAGTTGGCTTTCAGCGGCATCGCCACCGACATCGCCCGCGTCCCCGCGCTCGACGAAATGCTGACTCGTGTCGTGACGGTTGATTTATTCAAGCCACCGCAACGCGAGCAGATCCGCGAAGAGGCGGTTCGTCTGGAAGCCGCTGGCCGACAGCAGCGGCAAATCGCCCGACAGCTTCCGGATTGGCCAACGCAGACGGCCGTCTTCAATGCGCTTGCCTTGCATCGGCAGATGGTCTCGCTGGGACTCGCCTCACCATACGTCACTGTGCGCGAGCCGCCGGATGACTATAAGAAATTAAGGCGACACAAGAATCGTAAGTTTCGATTCACGCCGCTCGACGGTTACTTGCCGCCGGAACTCTAAAACCAGGCGGTTAATCGGATTTTGATGTACGTCGTGGGCCCTCGGCATTCGCCGAGGGCCTTTTTTTTCTCGCCACGAAGGGCAAGTTCCAGAGGAGCTTTCAAATGACACAAATTCATCGTCGTCGCCCTGAGACAGTCACTATTCCCTCGCGTCCAATCATCCCCGGTACACCACTCGCGAGGTTATTGCGGTTGATTGCCGAGCGAATGATTGGCAATTCATTAGAGCGGTTCCATTTTAGGTGTGGCGATAGCCTCAGTGCTTGAAGTAATTCCGGCACTCGGATTCGGTGAACTGGTCGAGGATTCGACCACAGAGTTCCCAGAGCTTGTCGACGGTTCGTTCCGCTCCGTCGCGGAGTCGCTTCTTCAGTTTCGAGAACGCCAACTCGATCGGATTGAGATCGGGCGAGTAGGGCGGCAAGTAGCGCAACTCAGCACCGGCGGCTTCGATCGCTTCG
>JAYUFI010000518.1:0-1889 GCA_043738805.1 Planctomycetaceae bacterium
TTGGGAAGCGGGCGTCGCCGCAGTTGCTTCCGAACGACTCGTTCGTAATGCGCTCCGATGCGATGGCCGGTTGCTCTTTGTTTGCGGAGCGGCTTTCGACACGAAGCTGTTGCGAAAGATCGTTGTCGTTGGTGCGGGCAAAGCCGGAGCCGGCATGGCCGCTGCTGTTGAAGAAGTTCTTGGCGAAGAGTTGACCGACACGAAGGTGACCGGCTGGGTCAACGTCCCTGCCGATTGCGTGCGATCGCTGCGAAAAATCCATTTACATGCAGCTCGGCCTGCTGGTGTGAATGAGCCAACAGAAGAAGGCGTTTTCGGCACACGGCGAATCTGGTCGGCAGCAAATTGCGCGAGTCCAAACGATTTGCTCATCGTGCTGATCTCTGGCGGCGGCAGCGCTCTGATGCCTGCGCCTGTCGCCGGAATCACACTCGCCGACAAGCAAGCGGTCACGCGGTTCTTGATGCGGTCAGGCGCGACGATTCAAGAACTCAACGCTGTGCGGAAACGATTGTCGATGGTCAAAGGTGGCCGCCTTGCGCGAGCCGCCTCAAAAGCGAAGGCCATCTTCTCGCTCATCATTTCGGATGTGATCGGCGATCCGTTGGACGTGATCGCATCCGGACCGACAGTCGAGGATGCCGGCACGGCAACGGAAGCTCTCGCCATTCTGCAACGCTTTGGCGCACACTCACCCGAAGTGCCGGAGTCGGTCTTCGACGAGTTGCGATTAGAAGAAAGTTTTTCTCTCGGCCAACAGAGGGTGGCGAACAGCCGGGTTGAGCAATTGGCTTACGGTGTGCCGCCAGTCGTTCACAACCACGTCATCGGTAACAACGCAACGGCGCTCGACGCCGCAGCAAGCAAAGCTCGCGAATTGGGTTTCACGGTGATGTCGCTCGGCTCAAATAACGCGGGCGAAGCGCAGGCCGTTGGTCACGAGATCGCGGAACTCTGCCGCCAAATTCGAGACGGACAAGCCGTCCTCAAGCCGCCCGTCTGTATCCTCAGCGGCGGCGAGCCGATCGTAAAACTCGTTCCAACAGATCAACCGCGCAAAGGTGGCCGCAATCAAGAAGTCGCACTCGCCGCGTTGCTGCATCTTTGGCACGACAGCCTCGATCGTATCGCCATTTTGTCCGGCGGCACCGACGGCGAAGATGGCCCAACGAACGCGGCAGGCGCTGTCATTGATGAAAACCTGCGCCACACAGCGCTCGCCAAAAGTCTTGATCCCGCCGAGTTTCTGGCAATCAACAACTCGTATCCGTTCTTCGAGCAAACCGACGGCTTGCTCCTGACTGGCCCCACTCACACCAACGTTATGGACCTGAGAGTCGCGTTGATTCGGTGATGAAGATGAGAATTCGTGCGGTGATGATTGACGGTTTTCAAATTATGGTTTGCCTTCGACTGCTGACGAAGCCCTCGTGAGTACGTCAGACAAGACCCGATGTCTGGCCGCCATTTCCGTGTCTCCGGTCTTCTCGTAATGCTCAGCCAACGCCGCCTGAGCACGTTGGTGTTTTGGATCAATCTCGATAATGCTGCGGAGCCATTGGATTCGATCCGTCTGATTGTGGTTGCCGCGAAGTAACTCCGAGAGTTCGTAACGAGAATCGAGATCCTTGGAGTTGATCGACACTCGCTCTCGGAGCGTCTGAATCCGCGCGTTTGTTTCCTGGGCTTGCGCGACAAACTCAAAATGCGAGCGGGCCTCAGTTGTGAGGCCAATGCGCTGCAGTACGTTGGCGAGGGCATTACGAGCCTCTGAATCATCGGGAGCCAATAAGACCGCCTGTCGCAACAGAGGCAGAGCCTCGTCGAGTCGGTTGGCACTGAGTTCCACTTGCCCTAACGCCAGAAGTACGTCGAAATCTTGCGGATGA
>JAYUFI010000519.1:0-1886 GCA_043738805.1 Planctomycetaceae bacterium
CTGGATCCGCAGAAAGTTCGTGCCATCAAGCTGGCGGAACAAGCCAAGGGAGTGACGGCGTCCATCGCCGAACTGAAGACGTATCTGGGCGGCATTGCCAATGGGCAATCGTGGATTCCCTATACGAAAGCGGACGGCGTTCAGAAGGCGTTGATGTCGGGCCCGAGCAGCGAAGCGTCAATCACCGCCGTGCGTGAAGCCAAGGACCGGATCGCAGGACGAGCAAGTCTGGCGAATGCGACGCAAAAGGAATTCCTCGGCCGGCCGGCGTTCTTGAATTACGAGGGGGCATTGGATCGGTACCTGACTGCGGTGGCGTTTGAGCCTCCCGCAGTGAATGAAGAAGAATTGCGGACGCAGCTCAAGGCGTTGCTGGACGCTGCGGATGGATATGCGAGTTCGCGAGCCACAGAAGATGCCATCAAGGCGCGGGCCGCGTTCGCTGCGATTGCCAAGGTCTCTGCCGACGGTGGCGATCGCCTGGGTGCCGTGCTTCAAAAACACATCTTCAACTACAACGTGCGGGTCATCGCCAGCGAAGAGTTTTTGAACCGGCTGCTGTCCGAAACGCGGAATGAAAAAGGTCCTGTCGTCGACTTTGTTCTGGGGGCCAATGTCACCGGCAATCAGACCACGGCCACAAGGGTGTCGGTTGATCTGCTTCCCAGCGGCCGAACCGCACGCTTCGACTTGACGCTGAACGGTGCCGTTCAGTCGAGTACCGTGGGTGTGACGAGTGAAGCGACCGTTTACACGCAGGGCAACCACACGTTTGTGGCGAAGAAGGAAGTGAACTTCGACGGAATCAGATTTGTCACGTCGCCCGCAACGATCTCGGTGAACCCGCACAACACCAACACCGGAGTTTCGACGAACGTCGGCGGGTTGTTCAGCGGCATTGCCAACGGCATCGCGCAGGACGAAGTCGAAAAGCGTCGCGGGGCCGCGGAAGCGATCGCCGCCGATCGGCTTCGCACCAACGTTCTGCCCAAGTTCAACTCCGAAGTTGACAAGAACTTTGCCGAAGCGGGACCGAAACTGGAAGCCGAGGTCTTTTCCGGGCTCAAGGCGACGGGACTGTATCCGGATGCATTCGTCTACTCGACATCCGATACGACATTGCGGCTGAATTCCCGGTTGATGAATCCGACCGAGTTGGGAGCCGACTTGCCGCCGACCCCCGTTTTGGCAGATCGCGGTGCGACGCTGTTGTTGCATGAAACCGCCGCCAACAATTCGATCGATCGGATCGGACTGGCCGGGCAGACGGTCACCGAGGCTCAGTTGCGTGAGAAAATGGAAGGCTTCCTCAGCAAGGCCCTGGGTCGCCCCATCAAGTTCGAAACGCCTCCCAAAGCTGTCGGCGAAGCGGCTGCTGCCGAGGACGACGACAAGACGCTGAGTGCGATTGTGTTTGCAGAAACGGACCCCATGCGGATCCACTTTGAAAACGACGAACTGACACTTGTCATTCGGGCGGGCTTCAAGCAGGAGGGCAAGGATGATATCCCGACTCGCGAAATCACGGTGCCGATCACGTTTGAAGTCAAGGGCAAGAGGCTTGCCATCACTCGCGGCAACGTGCGTGTTGTCGCCGCCGATGGTGAAGGTGGGGGCATTGCGATCAACGGCGTCGTCCGCAAGAAGATTCAATCGGCGCTGCCGGATCGAGACGTCGATGGCAAGGTCGAACTGAAGGGACCCAAGAACACCGTTGTCACCAACATCTCGGCAATCAAGCTGGTGGACGGCTGGGTGGCGGTGTCGGTGAACTGACTGCGATCGAGCGAACAATTTGATGAGTCACGCCCGCCAGGGAACCTCCTTTGGCGGGCGTTTTCGTTTAACCGCGTGGGCAGCGCCCCGCGCGCCGAGCGAACACCAAG
>JAYUFI010000520.1:0-5018 GCA_043738805.1 Planctomycetaceae bacterium
ATCGCTCCCAAGCAGGTCAGCTTAGCGTGAGGTTTCACAGTTCCCTGCATCCCGATCTGATTGAGGTTCTGCCCCGACAGGTTGTCGATGATGCCCCAATATGCGTGATTCAGTGGAACCAGGACGTCGTAGGTTGAGTTCTTGCCGTCCTTCGAGTTGCTGTCACCCGATCCCCAGTAGTAAGTCATGCTCAGGTTCGGAGTCCACGGCACTTGCGATAACGTCGCTCCGAGTTTACTGGTGAAGAAACCGGCTTGTACTCTGGCTCCGTTGTCGTTGCCGAATTGATAAGCCCCTTCAACGTCTGAGGCGAGAACGATCCACGGTTGACCACAGTCATCTTTGATCGGCTTCGTGGCTGTCCAACGCAAACCGACGTTGTGGCGGTTACCGTCAGCCCAACCTTTGTCTTGGTGAATCGTGTCCGTTTGCAGCCAGATGTAATACGGTTCGATCGTTTGATCTTTGATGCCGCGATAGACCGTGTAGAGGCCGCTGTAGAAACGGGAATAATCCGCTTCGTCGAATTTGTTGTCGTATTTGTTAACGCTGGTGAGTACCGGACGGCCTCCCGCTGCTCCAGTTGGATTCGCTGTATTGACCGGTCGCACGGCGAACATGTCAAAGTCCCACGTGTCCCCTTTGCTGATAGCTCGGAAGCCTTCAAAGTTTCGGCGTGTGTTCGCCCAGTCGAGCGGCGAGATCACCTGCTGACCGGGACTGACGGCACTCGGCGTTCCGTACAACAGCTCTTGCCGACCGGTTCGGAAGTAAACCGGCTTGCCATCTCGTTCGGCGATCTTCATGTCGAAGAAAGCGTTCTGAATGTCCCAGCGATTCTTGTCGATGCCGGTGACGGGGAGTTCGTTGTTGAAGATCGACGCGTCGATCATCTCAACGTACACACGGAACTCGTCCTTGTATTTCATGTCAACGTACTGACGCCAACGGTACAGGTTGTAATCGCTGCGTCCTGGCCCACCGGGTCGCAGTCTTTGATCTTCGTTCATGTAACGGTGCCGCACTTCACCGCCGAACGACATCGTCATCCCGCTCGGTTCGCAGCAGTCACCGAAGAGCGGGATGTTCTTCAACTCTTCGCCAAGAAAGTGCGGTGCGTTGGGCTTGGTTTTGTAGGAGAAGTCGTTGTCGAAATAGAGCGCCTTCCACGGCAGAATCGGCGCGGCTGGCTTCGGCGGTGCCGGGTTGCAATGCGGGCAATCGGGACGACCGCAGGGAGTATGCGCGTTGCTGTTCGCATTCGCGTTCATATTTTCATTCGGCAAATTCTCGTAAGCCGTCTGCGTCAACGGTTGCGGGAGATTGCTTTCTTCGTCGAGTTGAGCGGGAGCGGAGATTGCCGCAGATGTCGGTGCTGTCGTCGATCCAATCTCTTCGGCGAAACTCGCCGGAGTAAAGCTCAGCAAACCGACCGACAGCGCGGACGTGGAAAGCACGGCGGCGGAAAACAATCGGGTATATTCGTAAAGCGGTCGCATGAAATTTGAATCCTTGGGTTGGAGCTGAGCGCTCAAACATGGGTTGAGTTCTCAATTCGGCAAGGTCTGCAAAATCACGCCTTCTGATTTTGCCGTCATAGGCGAATCTCTTCGCCAACCCCCGTCGATTGCCTGCGTAAGTTTTCCAACCCGTAGGGTCCACACGTGGTTTAACACGTGCGGGGGCATGCCAGTGAACTAGCGAAATCCCCTTTGCCGGTGACAATCCCGTTCATGACAAGCCGTTTCACGATCAGCAGCTTTTTTTCCACCGACGGTACGACCGAGAAATCAACGCTCGTTGCCGTCGTGATTTTGGCGACTCTGATTTTCGTCATCGACGCCTTTTTACCGCTGGGTGTTGCGGGTGGCGTGCCGTATGTCGCCGTGATTTTAGTGGCCTTGCGATCGACATCGGCAAGGTTCGTCTATTGCGTAGCGGCGGCGTGCTCAATGCTAACGCTCGTGGACATTGCCATCTCACCAGGGCCAGGCACGACGGAGTGGTGGAAGGTGATCGTCAACCGTTGCTTAGCGTTGTTTGCCATTTGGGTGACGGCATTTCTCGGTCGGCAGCGCAACTCAGCGGCTGACGCGCAGCGGCGACATCTGGCTGATCTCGCTCATCTCAGCCGAACCAAAACGGCGGAGTGCTTGGCGGGTTCGCTCGCTCACGAATTGAATCAACCACTGGCGGCCGTCGCGTTGCAAGCGGAGGTTGCAGCTCAGCTAATCAGCGGAGGCGGTCAGTTACCATCGCTCGATGTACGTGACTCACTGAAGGCGGCGTTCCGTGAGATCACGGAGCAATCGCATCGAGCGAGCATGATTGTCCGCGCGCTGCGCGATCTTGTTCGGCGAACTCCCTCCGAGCGACATCGCACGGACTTGAACGTCTTAGTCCGTGATTCAGTGCAGTTGACTCAGCCTGCGGCAACAGCAGCGAGAATCGAACTCCGCTGTCAAACCGATGTCGGATTGCCGCCCGTGGAAGTCGATCGGATTCAGATTCAGCAGGTCATCTTGAACTTGTTGCAAAACGCGCTCGATGCCATTTCGATGGGCAATAGTGTCGAAAGGCTGGTCATCGTGGCGACGAGAGCGTCCTCGCCGCGTGAAGTCTCTGTTGAAGTTTCCGACTCTGGTCCAGGGCTTTCGACAGAGCAACGACAGCGGCTCTTTGAGCCATTTTCCTCGACGAAACCGCAGGGATTGGGGCTTGGCCTGAACATCTCACGCTCAATCATTGAAGCTCATGGCGGTCGGATGTCGTTATTGGATGCAGAGCCCACAACGACAACCTCGTTAGGTGGCACGCGGTTCGCGTTCACGCTTCCGCATTCGTAGTCCGGTTTTCCAAACCGGGTTGCTCGGTTCTCCCCGTTTGGAAAACCGAGCAACAGGGTTCTTGGCCTCGTGACCAACTCGAAGAAGATGATGAATAGTCCGACTGTTTATCTTGTTGATGATGACGCCGCTGTGGCGCGAGCCATCACATCACTTGGAAGTTTGATGCAACTTCCAGTACTGGCATTCGCGTCGGCGGAGAACTTTCTGAATCGCAAAGATGACGAATTGCCGCGTGAAGGCTGTCTCGTTTTGGACATCAGGCTTCCTGGCATGAGCGGTCTGGATCTTCAGTCAACTCTGAATGAGCAGCAGTGCGAGATTCCGGTCATCATGATTAGCGGTCATGCGGATGTGCCGTTGGCCGTTGAAGCCATGCGTCGCGGAGCACTGACGGTGTTGGAAAAGCCCTTTGGCATGGAAGTGATTAAGCAGCACATCAACCAGGCCATCGAAATTGACCGCCAGCGTCGTGACCACTCGCGACAACGCGACCTCGTTCGCGAGCGGCTTGCTCATTTGACTCCGCGCGAACGGGAGGTACTTGCTCTAATTCCGTTGGGGCTTACCAACAAACAAATGGCCGCGCAGTTGCATCTGACACTGCGCGCGATCGAGGATCGCCGCGCTCGGTTGATGCGCCGTCTCGGAGTCCGTTCAGTCGCCGAGCTATTGCAGTTGGTTCAGCAAGCGAAAATGGCCGGCTGATTCCTCGCTCATAAGAAATGGCTTGCGAGTTGACGTATTGCAGACGCACTCTTAGGAATGCCGCACGAAACCGCCACCGAAGTCGGTGAGCAATCGGCCTTTTCCTCTGAGGTGGCACCATGAAACGCATTGATTCGTTATTGAGTGGAGTTGTAGTTACGTTGAGTTTGGTTGCTTCAAGCAACCTGGCGCAGGCAGACGTCAAGCTGCCGAAGGTCATTGCGAGCCACATGGTCTTGCAACAAAAAGCTCCGCTACCGGTTTGGGGAACGGCGGACGTCGGCGAAGAGGTGACAGTCTCGATCGGCGACAACAGGGCTTCCGCAAAAGCAGGGGCCGATGGAAAGTGGTCCGTCAAACTGAAAGAGATGACCGCCGGTGGGCCGCACGAGTTGATCGTCAAAGGCAAGAACGAAATTAAGCTGACCGACATCCTGATCGGCGAAGTGTGGGTCGCGTCGGGTCAGTCGAACATGGAATGGTCGGTCAGTAATTCAAACAATCCGGCCGAAGAGATCGCGGCGGCGAAGTATCCCAACATCCGCATCTTTCACGTTCGCAAAGTTCCTGGCGTGACACCGCAAGCGGAAGTCGTGCTCGACCGCGAATGGTCGGAATGCTCGCCAGCAACGATCGGCAATTTTTCGGCGATCGCGTACTTCTTTGGTCGGCACATTCACAAAGAACTCGACGTTCCGGTCGGCTTGATCAACACGTCTTGGGGCGGCACTCGCATCGAACCGTGGACTCCGATCGCTGGTTTTGAGTCGGTTCCGTCACTCAAACCGATCGCCGAACAAGCGATTGCTCAGCAAGCGAAACCCGATGGCGTTCAACCGAACGCTGGAGCTCCGACGCATCTCTACAACGGCATGGTCCACGCACTCGTGCCGTTCGCGATTCGCGGAGCCTTGTGGTATCAGGGTGAATCCAACCGTGGCGAAGGTGTGGCCTACGAGCAGAAGATGCACGCGCTGATCAACGGCTGGCGCAGCGTCTGGGCTCAAGGAGACTTCCCGTTCTTGTACGTGCAACTGGCTCCGTACAAATACGTCCGTCCGCCGATGACTGATCCGAATCATCTGCTCCCGCAGATTTGGGAAGCCCAGACCAAAGTGCTGGCAATGAAGAACACCGGTATGGCGGTGACGACCGACATCACGAATCTCGACGACATTCATCCGAAGAACAAACAAGACGTCGGCAAGCGACTCGCATTGTGGGCGTTGGCGAAGACGTATGGCAAAGAAGGGCTCGTGTATTCTGGCCCGCTCTACAAGTCGATGAAGGTCGAAGGAAACAAAGTCCGCATCGAGTTCGATCACGTCGGTGCTGGGCTCAAATCACGTGATGGCAAGCCGCTGTCGTGGTTCTCGATTGCCGGCAAAGAGGGGGACTTCGTCGATGCGACCGCTGCGATCGAAGGCAATTCGGTCATCGTGTCGAGCGACAAGATCGCCGAAC
>JAYUFI010000521.1:0-1884 GCA_043738805.1 Planctomycetaceae bacterium
ATGGCGAAAGTCCAATTGTCCGCCGAGGAATGGGAGGTTCCCGGCTTGGTGGCGATGGTCAACTATGGCCGGAAGAAACAGTGCGAAGTGCGCGACGAGGTCTTTCACGGCCCGCCGAATTTCGTGCTCGACGTGTTTGACTCCTCAGACGATGAGGACTTTCTGCGTCGCCGTGATCGGTTCTGCAAATCCGGCGTTCACGAATACTTCGTGGCGATCAACGACGAGCCGGTCACGTTGCTGTGTCATCGCTTGGAGGGAGCGAACTATCGGCTCGTCGAACCCGATGACGACGGAATTCTCAGAAGCCAAGCGTTGCCCAACTTGTGGCTCCCGCTGACGGCGTTGCAGGATCGCGATTGGTGGGCCGTGCTCGGCTGCATCGAACGGGGCGTCTCGCGTCGTGCGGATTTCAGTTGATGTCACCTACGGACGGACGGGCGGCTTCTGTGAGTTGGAGAGCGATGACGGCTTGAGCGGCCCGCCTTGACGATGGCGGGGTTCGGCGAAGAAAGGTGTTCGAGAACATGCGATGCAATCTCCGACGTACCGAGCTGTACCAGCGCTTCCAGTGCGGCGGCGACGATGTCGGCGTCTTGTATTCCCAGGTAGGACGCAATTTCGCTTTCTGCGCTCGCGATTCGCTTTTGTCCGAGCGACTTGATCGCTGAAACCGCCCGCCACCCGAGTGTCATCGTCAATCGCGGACAAAAGCGACTTCACTGCGACTGGAAGTTTCCCGACCGCAGGGCCTCACAGGCAGCAAACCGAACCGTTCGCCGTGGGTGTTCCAACAGCTTGACCAATACGGAGCACTCACTGTGTTTGGCTAGGCCACTCCGAGGGTCATGCGGATTTGTTGTTCGACCATGCTGCGGTATTTACCACCTTCGGCCATGAGTTGCGTGTGAGTGCCGGTTTGGCTGATGCGTCCGTTCTCGACCACGACGATCAAATCGGCGTTCGCAATCGTGCTGAGTCGATGCGCGATCACAAAGCTGGTTCGGCCGCACATGAGTTTTGAGAGGCTCTGCTGAATGAGCCGTTCGCTATCGGTGTCGAGATTGCTGGTCGCTTCATCCAAGATCAACAACTTCGGGTCAGCCAAGATGGCTCGCGCGATCGCCAGTCGTTGTCGCTGTCCTCCACTGAGTCGCACTCCACGTTCGCCGATGAGGGTTTGCAGACCGTCAGGCATACGGTCGATGAACTCGGTCGCATTGGCTGCTTCGGCGGCGGCTCGAATCTGTGTCTCCGTCGCTTCACGCCGCGCGTAGCCGATGTTTTCAGCGATTGTCCCATCGAATAAGAAGACATCCTGCTCAACGACTCCCAGTAGCGAGCGGAACGATTCGACGTCGTAGTCACACAAGTTTCGACCATCCAAAGTGACTTTTCCTGAAGTGGGGTCATAGAAGCGCGCGACCAAATTGCTGAGCGTTGTCTTTCCGGCACCACTGGGCCCGACCAACGCGACCGTCTGACCGCCGGCGACTTTCAGACTCACATCGCTCAACGCCGGAATGCTCGTCCCAGGATAGGTGAAGCAAACGTGCTCGAACGCGATGTGACCTTCAACGGTCTGACGGTTGACGTACAAAGAGGCCGACGTCGATGGCATCTCACGTGGTTCTTGCAACAGATCAAGTACTCGGTCGAGTCCGCTCAGACTATTCTGAAACTGAGTGGCACTCTGAGCGAGCGTGGCCATCGGTTCCAACAACATGAGTAAATAAACCAGAAACATCATGAGGTCGCCGACGGTCATGTGACCGTCCAGCACTCGCCAACCGCCGTAGAACAACAGAGCGGCGGTTGCGATTGGGATCAATGCTTCCCAAACCATTTCGACCACGCGCATCCAGCACCATGCGTAAAGCTCCT
>JAYUFI010000522.1:0-1883 GCA_043738805.1 Planctomycetaceae bacterium
TGCCACACTTAAAATTCTCACAGAGCGACGAGCCAGTCGCCGCGCAGCGCGTTAGTAGCATCGGCTCGTCACGCGGAGCGGTGACAGCGACGTAAAGGCGGCATTGTTGACCGCTCAGCAATGTCACTTTGCAGCAGCCAGATGCTTATCGAACCAATCGGCGAAGAGTTCAACGTCGTTTTGCAATGTCGGCCAGCCGTGTCCTTGGCCGGGGCGATTGATGAGTTCGTTCGGGACGTTCGCCGCTTTGAGCTTTTCGACCATGATTTGTGCTTGCTGGATCGGCACCACTTTGTCGGCATCGCCATGAATGATCAGCGTCGGCGGATCGTCGGCACTGACGTGCGTGATCGGAGAAATCTCGCGACCGATCTTCAGCACCTTTTCTTCGTCGGTCACGCTGATGAATTTTTTGGCTGTCGTGTCGAACTCGCGGAAATCAAACGGCGAAGGTAACCAGCCGAGCGGGCCTTTACCGAGTGCGTTGATGCCCGGTTCGCCCCAATTCAGGAAATCTGTCGGCGGATAAAAACAACCGACCGCCTGCACGCGGCTCGACAGCCGATCGACCGGGTCTTTCGCGTTCGGATCGCCGTCCGTGCCGCTGGTTCCGATCATCAACGACAAATGCCCGCCCGCCGATCCGCCCGTGATGCCGATTCGCTTGGGGTCGATGTGAAACTCTTCTGCCCGGCTGCGAATGAATCGCACGGCGCGGTGCATGTCGGTCAGAACTTCTGGGATCGTGAACTTCGGCTGACTGCCGTGAACAACGGCAATAACGGTGTAACCTCGTTTGAGGTACGGCAAATAACTGCCGGGATTCACTCCGCCGTGATCCGAAAACCAGCCGCCGCTCACGACGGCGATCACCGCCGCACCGTTTGGTTTTTCTTTCGGTGTGAAAACATCGAGCGTCAACGCCGTGCCGAACTTGCGACCGTAAATGACATCCTCGCGGCGAGTGAAAATGTCGGTATCGGCGGCAGTCGCTGATGTGATCAACGGCGTCATCACAGACAGCATTGCCACGAATAGCAAGCAACGAAAACTCAACCGAAATGAAGTTGGCAAAGGCATGAGGTGGGCTCCGAGTAAGGCCGGGGGGGAACTCAAACGATCGCTCGGTCACGAATCTGCCAAGCGAGCAAGCGGAGTACCCTACGGTTTCAACTCACGGAGACCAAGTCTGCGGCTGCCGCGCGAGACACGCTCGCCTCGATTCCGAGTGAGCCCAACAACTCATCGAGCCGGTCGAGATTCTGAGTGACCGACTCCAATGTCTGATCGAGCGATGCGTCCGAAGCCCCGTCGGTCGCAGTGGCAACTGATCGTGTCGCACGACCGACAGACCGCTCGTTCAGGGCATCCGCGTTCGACAACGATTGCGAGATCGCTTCGATCCGTCCCTCAATGCAGAGAAATACTTCCACCAAATCGGGATCAAACTGAGTCCCCGCACCGTTACCGATCATTTCCACGCATTGCTCATGTGGAAACGCGGGCTTGTAAACTCGCGGTGAAGAGAGCGCATCGTAGACGTCGGCAATCGCCACGATCCGGGCCGACAACGGAATTGCCGCCCCATGCAGCCCATACGGATAACCTTTGCCGTCCCAACGTTCGTGGTGATACAGCGCGATCTCATGAGCCATCTGCAAGAAGTTGGACGATCCCAAACGCTTCTCAACTTGCGTGAGACAATCGCTGCTGATGAGTGGATGCCGTTCCATCTCGCGCCGCTCGGCGTTTGTGAGCGATCCCGGCTTTTGCAAAATTCGATCTGCCACACCGACCTTGCCGATGTCGTGCAACATGGCACTCACTTCGATCAGCCGCAAATACTCTGGCGTGATGAGGCTTTGAAATTTCACGGTCTCACT
>JAYUFI010000523.1:0-13287 GCA_043738805.1 Planctomycetaceae bacterium
ATGCCTGAGAGTGATGTCCCAAGCATTGTCGTGGAGGCTCACGCTTTTTCCGCAGATCAATTTTCAACACGCTGAAAACTGCAAAAGTCGAACTCAGTGGCGTGAAAGCGGAGTCACCGGGAGCTTGAATCAAAAATGACTGCCAGCCAGGGGCTCTCGCCCCTGGCGCGTGGCGAGGGCGTCGTAGATCTGCACCGAGATGTTGCTACTGATGGTGTGGACGCTGCCATCTCCCATGAGGAAATGCACAGTTGATGTATGCGAGCTTGCCAGAGCATCGGCGTCGGTGACGTCCGGATTATTGGGCAAGTGCGGACCACAATGTCCAAGGATCAACGCTGCCGCTTTCTCGACCGCCAACGGGTCGCGCAGCGAGGGAACCGTTCCACCCGTCATGGCTCCGGCCCAAGTGACATAGGACATGCTCGAACAACGTTCGCCGATGAAGAACGTGCTGCTCAGACCGTCAATGAAGCTAGAGTGTTTCAAACAGCGGTTTTCCAGAAAGGCTCCGTCGTTCGTTGCCGCACTGTCGCTGACGCCGCCGTTGCCATTGACCGCCACGTAGTTCGCATGTGCGAGATCGCCGAGTACCGTTCCAGAATTATCCTTGACCGTGAATCGTTCCTGTTGCCGATCCGAAGGACAAAAAAATGCGGGCAGAAACTGAGCCCTTGGAATCGCATTCGCCAGATCACCCACGTCCTTGTTGAAGTTGATCGTCCGGTAAAGTGGCTTCTGCTCCAGGTCGTTGAGCAAGAAAGCCCCCCAGCCCCAGCCCGATCCGGTGTCGTCGCCAGCGACATTCACTAGCGACAGATAGCCGGGCGGAAAACACTTCATGCGTTCGTGATAGTTGTGCAACGCCAAGCCGAATTGCTTCAAGTTGTTCTTGCACTGCGACCGCCGCGCGGCCTCACGTGCTTGTTGCACGGCGGGCAACAACAGTGAGATCAAAATGGCGACGATGGCGATGACGACAAGGAGTTCAATCAACGTAAATCCGCGAGCACGTCGCGGACGACAAAAGTTGGTCCTGGGGTTCATGAAAAGTCCTCGGATGTCTTGGGGCTGAAAAGAAAAAAGACAACGTCAGACACTCAGCACTTGGGTGTATGGTGGCTCGATCGCGCATGGGATCGGTCGCGAAAAATCGTAGAGCAGGCGGTTCGCCTGCTTATGTTTTCCGTTGTTCGGTTTTTCAAACCGAGCAGCTCGTTTCACCCGGTTTGAAAAACCGGGCTACGGAGTTTCTCGGCCTCACTTGATGAGTCCACGATTGATCCAAAGCGGTGTCGAGCCGCCGCACTCCAAGGTGAGCGTCAGAGGACAATCTTCGGCGGTGGAGTGGGCGGCTCCAGTTCAGCACCGATCCAGCAGAGCGTCGGTACGACAAACGTTGCTCGCGGCGCGAGCGGCATCCAAGCGAGTTCAGTTTGCAGACAGACTCGCGGCTGAAAGACAGGAGCCAGTGTTGAACCCGGCTCCGTTGGGCAATCGCAAGAATTCCAACCGAACGTTTCCGGTGCGGGTTGTTTCGATGACTTCGAGGCCTTTGCTCCGCAACACGATTTGCTTTCGGGCGGCGTCGCCTTGACCACCAACTTGGCACAGCATCGCTTGCCAGATGAGCCGGCACTTGCCGGCTTCATACCTCGCAATGATTGGAGCGAAACCGTCTGGCTGGGTTTCGCACAGCAACAAGTCCCGTTGGACTTCTTTTCTGCCGAGCAGCAGCAGCCCGATCGTCGTCCAACTTTCGAACCAGAAGCAAAACCACTCACCGACTCGAACGGCCAAACGACCGACGTCAGCACGTACAACGCAATCGCGCACCACATACGACAACGACCAACTCGCGCCACCGAATCGGTCGCGCGAGTATTCGTCAATCGTTGAAGGTGAAAGTGAGCCAACATCAAAGCACAGCCAGAACTCATGAGGACACCGTCGCCGCAAGCACAATTCAGCGACATAACGGGTCAGAGTCTGCGATGCTGAACCACAAGTTTCAAGCATTGCCCGGCAACTTGTGAGATTTGTCTATGTTCTTGGAAGCTCGAATCCCACCGTCAGGAATACTCCATTCGGTTATCAAAGAGACGTTTGCCGTTCCATGCCCGTCTGGGAAATAACTCACCAAGCCTTCATCGAATCTGCGCGTCATTCCTGTAACACATCGCACTGCTCAAGCCACTTATTTTGAGCCGTCATGCGCTGCGAGTTACTGCGGATACGTTTTCATTCTTGGGGAGAAGCCATGTCTACGTTGCCTCACCGAAGTCGTCTAGGATTTACCTTGATCGAACTCTTGGTTGTTATCGCAATCATAGCCATCCTCGTTGCCCTTCTTTTGCCGGCTGTGCAAGCGGCGCGAGAAGCAGCGCGAAGAGCACAGTGTAAAAACAACCTCAAGCAGCTTGGCTTGGCGCTGCACAACTATCACGAACGCAGCCAAGTCTTCCCGCCAGGAGCCATCATCCTCTTGGGACAATCTGCGGCGGGTGCGGGCGACGGGACACTCAACAATGCAAGCACCGGCGGCTATGACATGATCTGGCGTGCCTCAAACGGCGACCGTTGCCAAAGTTGGATGCAGCAGATTCTCCCGTTTCTGGAGCAGTCCAACCTTTATGACAATTGGAACTTCAATGCGGATGTTAAAAGCAATCAGCTCGACGGCGGTGGTAATCCTCTCGCCAGCAAAAATATCGCGGGGTATCTCTGCCCCACGCGGCCAGAAACCAAACATAACGGCATCATGTTTCAATCTTGGCCCGGTGGCTTCAACGACTACGGCGGCTGCTTCGGCGCTGGCAACTTAGCCATCAACTCCGCTCCGTCTGCTCGAACAATGTACTACGGCTCGAACCCCACCAGCGCAATGGGAACCAATATCAACAACGGTGGGATGTTTTATGGAAACAGCAGCACCAGCTTGCGCGATCTTCGCGATGGCTCCACCAGCACGATCATGATTGGCGAGGTCCAACGCTTGAATGCCGGAACGGTGACCACCACCAGCATGGATGGTTGGGCTGTCGGAGGATTGCCGACTCTGTTCACAACGGCTGATGCCGTTGTTCAAAGCCAGATGGGGATCAACGGCAAGCAACGTGAAACGGCCGGTTCTGATCATTCCGGCGGTGCGCATTTCGGTCTTGCTGATGGCTCCGTCCGATTTCTGAGTCAGAACATGGACCTCAATCTCTACACGTCATTGGGCACGATCGGAGAGAGCGAAACCATTCGAGGCGATTACTAAACAGCAAAGGAAAGAAGCATCATGAGAACCGTTCTGTTTGAAGCCCGTTTGCGTGACGTCGGTCGATGCCTATTTCTGATCGTCCCCCTGATGCTCGTTGGCTGCGGCACAGGAGATCTCCCTCAATTAGGAACGGTCACGGGCAGAGTGGTGCTCAACGATGAACCATTGAAAAACGTCGAGATCACTTTCTCGCCGGACAACGGTCGCCCCTCTTACGGGAGGACCAACGACGATGGGCGATACGAACTCGAATACCTCAACGACACCAAAGGAGCGAAGGTCGGCAAGCACACCATCTCGATCCGATCCGGAAAGGTTGCTGAGCTGGTCCCGCAATTTGTCGAGATCAAGTCTGGAGCAAATCAAATCGACATCGCGTGCAAACTAAATCGCGGGAAAAGCAGTGTCGCCGAGGGTGAAGAGTAGCGTCAAAACCGCACAGCTTCGATGTTTTTGAATACCCAATTCGGCAACATCTGCCGTTTGAGATTGCCTGCAAACCCTGCCTGTTTTGCGTGACTGGCAGAATCCACTGAACCGGAGCAGCTTGCCTGACCGATAACGTCGATGAGTCTTTTTATGAAGACGCCGCGCGGCGAGGCTGCGCGGAAATCATTGGCGTTCTGGCGAGCAGCATTCATGCGGCATCCATTTTGGACATGGACGGGTTGGCTGACCTTGAGCCTTGCGGGCTGCATCCACGGATTCGATGGTCGTAAGACTTCGACTCAGTCGGTGTCAGACCAAAGCACGTCGGCCCCGTTGGTTGTTGGCCCATTCCGAAAATCTCCGGAACGCTTTGCTCCGACTGACGGAAAGACGGCGTTACGCGGTGGCAAATCCGCGAAGCCAAGTCTTCCTAAGCAAGTACCACTTCCACCGGTTGCGGAGGCGCAGCTCACAGCCCCCAAGTCTTTGTCAAACAAGGCACCAGAAGTTCGATATGACTCGCAAGTCGTCCCCGCTCAATTTCAACCACAGAAGACTTTGCCTCAAGAGCCTGTCTTCTTTCCAGATGATGTGCCACCGCAGTCAGTCGTGACGGCAACGCAATCGATACCTATCTCGAAGCCCTCCGCAATCAATGCCCCTTCAGAGCCTGCACCGTTCGCGGAGTTTGATCGAGCCATTCCGCTCTCCACAAAATCGAATGACTCGAAAGTGACGCCGGCTTCGAGCAAGGAACCAATCTTGACTCCAGCCGCAGAGAATGAAACCGACGTTGCGCAAAACGGCGTCGCGGTGGATGAAGTGGAATCGAGCGAGAGCGAGGCCCCTGCAAACTCTTTGCCGATGATCTTTCCCGCGCAGACAACGACTCCAGTGAATGCCCCGCGCGAACTCCCTTCACAGCCGACAGGTCTTTTTCAGGAGCGTGCTTCCGTGGCTGAAACCTCGAAATCGACGGCAGGTCCGCGCGATGTCGCGTTGTTGGTGGAACAAGTTTTTGAAGATCTGCGTCAGCGCCGACTCGATGCTGCTCGCGAACGAACCGAGTGGCTCAAGCGTCTCGTCGCGAAGGGAGCCGATCCGACTCATTCGCACGCCGACTCAGCGAACGCTCCTGCGACAACGAGTAACGATGGCGCGTCGATTGGCATTTCGCGAGAGCCCAAACGGCTCGACGTGAATGACGGAAAAGCGCTGAGTCGTGATGCCGCCACTTCCAATAAAGCGTCTGAGCAACCCGCCTTGTCCGCTGACGACATGCCGTTGAGCAAATAAGGAATCCGGAAATGTCGCCCTTAAACACAGCGAACAATTCGACGGCCAACGCCTCCATTCACGACGTGTGGTTGCGACAGCGCGCGGAACTCGAAGCAGAGTTGCTCGATGTCGGCAGCGGAACTCAAGCATCGCTCCAAGTCGCGGCAGCGATGGAACGAGTTCCCACAAGACCTTCCGTTGAGGCCACCAGACTTGCCAAATCCGCGTTGCCAATTTCTTTGAGTCAATCAACTCCTTCTTCGGTGCAACAACCGACCAATCTAGCGGGCACGATCGAACTTCCGAACGCGACCGAAGTGCCGAACGTCCCTGCATCGCTCGCCAACATTCAGCAATCACTGAGTGCCGCGACAACGAAACAATTCCTCGAACATCAGCAACGTCTCGACCAAGAATTGACGCGGCAACGCGAAGCGTTCCTCCAAGAGATCAACCGCCAGCGAGCCGCGTTTGAGCAAGAACTTGCCGCTCGCGATGCCACGTGGATCACTCAGCGAGACCGCGAATGGGCCGCGCTGCAAAGCGCCAAAGAGGTTCATGCCGCAGCGGTTCATCGACTGCAAAGTGATCTAGCGACAGAGCAAGTTCGCGAGCATGAAGCTTTGCAGAACTGGCGTCGCCAAGCGGAAACAGAACTGACTGACGCGCGTCGTTTGTTCGAGCAAGATCGGATGCAGCAACACGCCGAGTTCTCACGACAACGCGAAGCAGAACTCGATCGCTTGCGACAAGAACGAGCCGAGCTTGAAACTCATGCTCGTCAATCACAAACGCAACTCGCTGATGCTCGCGAACGACATGAGCAAGACTTGCGCTTGTCCTTGGACATTCACGCCACGCGAATGCAAACCGAGCGAGCGGAACTTGAACAACAGCGAAAATCCTGGACCGAAAACTTCCGTCGAGAGCAACTCGTTCTCGAAAACGGCAGGCAGTTCTTCGAGCAGCACATGTCTCGATTCAACGAAGAGTTGAAGTCCGCGCAACACAACATTCAATCGCTGCCGGCGACTCAGCCGATGCCGTCCGCAGCGGAACAACACGCGGTGACGATTCCGTTCTCGTCGAAGCAATTTGTGGCATCGACGTCATCAATCGCACAAGCCACGGCAACGCAATTGAGTCAACGTCATGATTCAGAACCGGTGCTGCTGAGCTTGGACGAGATTCGCGAGCGGCTGAATCAAATCAAAAACAGTCAGCAGCAAAAGGTGGCCTGAGCCGTTCGTAGCAGCAAGCTTCCAGATTGGTAGTGAATTGGCTGATCAGTTGGTCGAGAAGAAGCTCACAAGCGGGAAGCTTGTGGTGACGGGGTTGGATCGAATCGCTGAGACGACGACAAACGGATAACGCGGGCGAGCAGGAGGCTCCATGAAACGACAACGACTGACATCCACAACCGCTTGGCTCGCTCTTGGTCTCTGCTCGGCGTCGATGTGTCTGCACAACGTGGCTGTGGCGGAGACTCCAGTCTCGGCAGCGAAAGAATTGAACTCAAAGACCAACACGCCCGAACAACGAGTGGCGGCGGCGATCGGTTTTGGAAAACAAAAATCGACTGACGCCGTGAAGCAACTCGCCGAATGGCTCGCCGACGACAGCACACTCGTGCGACAGTCGGCTGCGTGGGCGTTGACGCAACTTGGCGAGGCTGCTGAACCAGCGGTCTCGCAATTGTCGCAAGCGCTCTCCGATCGAGACGCGCGAGTGCGTTGGGCAGCCGCAACGACTTTGGGAAACCTCGGCCAGAGGGCGGAAGCTGCGGAAGGCGCATTGATTCGTACCGTTCACGACCGCGACGCCGACGTACAATGCGCGGCGATCATTGCGTTGCGATCCATCGACATTACCGATGAGCGAGCGGTCTCCGCCGCGTTGAGTGATTGCTTAAAAGCCGAATCCACCGACGTGCAAGCGGAAGCATTGGCCACGCTCACGCATCTGATTCCGCGATGCAGTGAGACCACGAAGCGCGATCTTGTTCCACGTCTGACAAAAGCTCTGACGACGAAGAACGATGAAGTCCGCTTGGCAACGGTCGTCTTGTTGGGTGATGTCGGCCTCGTCGCGACACCCGCGATCACCGCATTGACTCGTGCGGCGAATGATCTCGACGAGCATGTTGAATCCGCCGCCATTCGGACTCTCAACCGATTGGCCGACGAGATTGATCAACGTTGGAGCCGACTCGACGCCAGCCAGCGTGAAGCATTGCAGCATTCGTGCGAAATCGCTGCTCGTGAACTGTCGGCACCTGCTCACGAAGAGTCTGATAAACCGCGCAGCCAATTGGCACACCGATTCCGACAACTTTTCGACGGCATTCAATTAGCCAGTAAAGAGACTTCGCCCGCTCGCAATTCCGCCCGCAAAGATGACCCGCTGACGATCGCCAGTGTCGCGGGCCACGTTCTGCAACGGAGCGATGTTCCGCTCGATGGCGAGTCACTCGAAGCCGCCGACGCGAAGGGAACAGCAACGACCGCGAGCGATTCGCGTGAACTCTGGCTGTGGGGTTTGTACGCCGTCGTCGTTGGTGTCGGCTTCTGGCTGTTGAAACGGCTCTTGAATCGCCTGGGCGACAACACTCAGCCCGCAAACAACCTCGCTTCAACGAATCTCGCTGCGACAAAAATTGAACCGGTCGCTCAATCGAACCGTCTCCTCAACCAGTCTGCGGATGAAGACCAGTTAATTGCTCACGTCGTCCCCGCCGTTGTCGCGTCGCTACCGGCCGGCAGTGCGGTCGATGACGTGAGCACTCAAGCCAACGCGACCCCGGCACCGATTTCCACATCACTCACTGTGGGACGGGCACTCTTGCCTGTCACTGACGCGATGACGGGTAGGAGTGCCCGTCCTACAAATGCCACGGCTCTTGAAACGCCATTCCTGAGCTCGGAGACAATTCACGAGTCATACGAACCTCATGTTCTGAAGCAGACGTCTTCCGGCGCATCAGAAACAACGGCAACACCAAACGCAACTACGGAACGCTCGCCAGTTTCAAAACAGCTTGAGCAAAGTCACGCTGCCGATGTGGCGACTCGTCGCGACGCGGTGAATGCACTCAGCGACATTGCGTTGGACGTCACTGCTCGACTCAATCGAGCGATGCAAGATGATGATTCGGTCATTCGTTGGCGATCGGCGTCAGCCGTCACTGCCGCGCACGGAGCGACCGTTCCGCAATTGCTGGCCGCGACAACCTCGACTGATCCCGAAGTTCGTCGCTTGGCCGTGACCTCCTTGCAAGGACTCGGCGGCGAGGCAGTCGCTCCGTTCGTGCAGGCGTTGAAAGATCAGAACGCCGACGTGCGTCACGCCGCTGCGACCGCGTTGGGACGCATCGGTTTGGGAGCGATCGACGCGATTCCGCAGTTGATTGCCGCGATCCAAGATGCCGATGATCGAGTACGCGCTTCGGCAGCGTTCTCGCTCTCGACGTTCGGTCGTCATGCGTTTGAAGCCGTTCCTGCATTGCAAAAAGCGTTGAGTGATACGTCTGCTGCAGTGCGATCGCGAGCCGCCTTCACGCTCGGCCAAGTGGGACCGGCGGCCAAGCGCGCGGTCAAAGAATTGGCTCGGCTGGTGTCCGACTCCGATCCAATGGTGCGTCGCAACAGCGCATCGGCGTTGGGGGGAATCGGATCGGACGCTGCAGCAGCGATCCCAGAATTGCGGCAAGCCTCTCAAGACACCGATGCCGCCGTGCGACGTTGTGCGATCTCCGTCATCGGACTCATCGCGCCGCACGCCGCTGCTGACACGCTGCAACGAGCACTCCACGACAGCGATGCCGAAGTTCGCGAGTGTGCTCGTGCCGCATTGTCCGCTCCGCCGCAGGCCACTTTGAAAGTATTCCAACCGCAAGAACAACAGGCCGAGCCATCGTTGAAGCAAACTCCCGTCAAAGACGAACTCGCGGACCTCATCGCCACTCTGCAACGCAGCGACAACGAAGACAGTCGCTGGAAAGCATCGCAAGCATTGGTTCAACACGGCAGCCGCGCCGTGCCGTCAATCGTGAACGCGCTGCAACATCACGATCCAGAAGTGCGACGCCAATTGATTCACACGTTGGGCCGAATCGGTAAGGGTGCTCGCGAAGCGGTTCCCGCGCTGCTGCTCACGATGCAAGACGCTGACGCTCAAGTTCGCTGCGCGGCAGCCGACACGCTGGGAAAGCTCAACATCGTCAATCCGGCGATGTTGCAGATGTTGTCGAAGGGCTTATCGGATCACGATTCCGAAGTCCGCCGCATCTCTGCAACTACACTCGGTCGCTTCGGACAATATGCACACACCGCCTCGATTGATCTGCAAGTGGCCGCACTGGGCGACACAGAAACCAAAGTCCGCAACGCTGCTCAAGCCGCGTTGCAACGAATTACGGAATCGCTTGCGAAGGCGGCCTAGGTGATTGTTTTCCACAACTTTGGAGTCGAAAAAATGCCACAGCGGAATTGGCTTGCCATGAATCGCATCCCTCACTCAACGGTGGAACGCATGAAGAATCACATCGCCGAATTTCGCGTGAATCATTTGTGTTCTTATGCCGCGCTGACATTGAGTTGCCTCGCTGGTTGCCAAACCACTCGCGAGATGACGGACTCCGCGACCCCAGCAATACAGTCCCCAGCGAACGTGTTGTCGCGCGCCGGAGACCGCATTGGCGAATCATTCGAGACCGCGTTTGAACCATTCTCACGTCGAACGAAAGCGTGCCCCACCGATCAAGCCGCCGACCAAGCGATGGCCAGCAAGATTCCCACGTACCCCAAATCATTGGCACGAAATCCCAGCCAAGCCATTCTGCCAACTCAGATCGCTCAGCAAAACGGAGCGAACTCATCGGTTCGTGGTAACGGATCGCCAACGCCATCCGCCAACGCCGTCGCTAACAATAACCGTGCATCAACGGTCGAGTTCCTCGCGCCACCGCCGACCGCTCCACCAAAACCGAAAACTGTTCAACCGGTCGTCGAAAATACTCCGTCAAGTCACAGCGAACAATTGCCAACGAACAACAACTCGATGAAGTCGATGCGTCCTGAATCCGCTCCGGCACCCATCGCGCCGCCCGAACCACTCCCCGCACAATCGGTCAGTCAATCGCGAGCGGTTACTCCGACTTCAGCCGTGACCGTCGCCCCAGACAACACCGTGACTAACGCGACAGCGACAAGCTCAAAGACAACGACACCACTCACGACCAACGCCGTTGCGACCAACACGACTTGGTGTCGAGTGCGAGTCCGCAATGTCAGCAATCAAGCTGCCACACAAGTCTCATTGGGCGTCACGTCTCCCGCGAACACTCAACTCATTGCCGCAGACAGCGGCGTAACCTCACCGCAAGCCAACGGTCGCATGGACTTTGCACCGATCCCGCAAGTCGGACCAAATGAAGAAGTGATCGTCACGGTCGGAGTCGCCGCAGCCGATAAAGAGTCTAACCGCTTGCGTGTCCAAGTTCGCGACGCTCAAGGCGGAACCAACCAAGAGGTCCAGTCACGCTGGAAAGTGATCCTCGAAGCGGCCGAGCAGCCGTAACAAGACCTTCGCTCCGTGCAACGCGGCACATCGTTCATCAAACCGATTGAGCCCGCATCGAGCCAACACAGTCAAGTGCAGTAAGTTTCGGGAGGCGATTGCGGGAGCCCGGCGTTTCATCACGCCGGGCTCTTGGCATTTTGTGCCAAGTAACCCGAAGCGTCAACGAGGGCGGCCGCTCCAAAAGACTCCGGTTTCATCACGTCGTGAAGCTCTCGCGCACGCTTCGTACGACGGACCTACGACCGCCCAACAATCGGTTGCACAAATTCCAGTTCCGCCTCACACGTCGGCCGCAGGAAATCGAAGTCGCAGCCTTCGTCCGCTTGCAACACATGATCGATGTAGAGCCGAGGATATCCGCGCCGATGTTTTGTCACCGGCGGTTGCCACTCGGTGCGACGGCGTGACAATTCAACGTCATCAATCATCAACTGCAAACGCCGCGCGGCAACATCCAATTCAATCCAGTCGCCATCGCGGACCAATCCCAACGGCCCGCCGTCCGCCGCTTCGGGAGCCACGTGCAGCACCACCGTGCCGAACGCCGTGCCGCTCATTCGCGAATCGCTGATCCGCACCACATCAGTGATCCCCGCTTGCAGCAACCTGGTGGGAACCGGAATCATGCCCCATTCGGGGAACCCCGGAACTCCCTTCGGCCCCGCATTCTGCAAGACGAGAACGCTCTCCGAATCGACCGGCAAATCGGGATCGTTGACCCGCGCGAGCATGTCCTCGTAGTCGCGAAACACAATCGCTCGACCACGATGCTGCATCAACTGCGGAGACGCGGCGGACGCTTTGATGAGCGCTCCGCGCGGAGCCAGGTTGCCGGACAACACGGCCAATGAACCTCCCGGCAACAGCGGTGTTTCCCGCGAACGAATGACCTCTTTGTTGAAGCTCCGCGCGCGAGCAATGTTTTCGCCGAGCGTCCTGCCCGTGACGGTCAGGCAGTCGAGTTGTAGCAAGTCACGCAACTCAGACAACACGGCGGGCAAACCTCCCGCCGCATGAAAGGCATCCATCAAATGCTTGCCAGAAGGAGCCAGATTCACCAAGAACGGTGTCGCCTGCGACAGCTCATCGAACCGCGACAACGGCAGCCGAATGTTTCTCCGTCCGGCCATCGCGATCAAATGCACGACGGCGTTCGTCGACCCACCCAGCGCCAGCAACGCGCGAATCGCATTGTCGAAAGCGGACGGTGTCAGAATGCGAGACGGTCGTAAGTCCTCATGCACCATCTGCACGATCCGCCGTCCCGTCGCGGTCGCCGCCTGCATCCGCCGAGCATCCGTCGCCGGAATGCTCGCCGTTCCCGGCAACATCATGCCCAGCGCTTCCGACAGCGAGGTCATCGTCGACGCCGTCCCCATCGTGTTGCACGCTCCGACTCCGCACCCGTAGGACGCTTCCAACTCGCGCCAGTCAGCAAGCGAAATCCGGCCCGCTCGCAATTCGTCCGAGTAGCGCCACAAGTCAGTCCCTGATCCGATCGTCTCGCCGCGCCACTGCCCGCTCGACCGAGGCCCGCCGTTGAGCTGAATGGCCGGCAAGTCTGCGCTGGCGGCAGCCATCAATTGAGCTGGCGTCGTCTTATCGCAGTTGCACAACAACACGACACCGTCGATCGGATTCGCTCGCAAAGTCTCTTCGACATCCATCGCCATCAAGTTGCGATACAGCATCGCCGACGGCTTCATGAACTCTTCACCCAGCGAGATCGTCGGGAACTCCAGCGGCAGTCCCCCTTCGAGCAACACACCTCGTTTGACCGCCTCGACCAGATCGCGGAGATTCGCGTTGCAGTTGTTGAGATCGCTCCAACTGTTGGCGATCCCAATCACCGGCTTGCCAGCGAAGTCATCCGGGTTAAGCCCCATCGCACGCAGCGCGGCTCGGTTTTGAAACGCCAATTCTTCGCGACCAGAAAACCATTGCTGACTACGAAGCTGCGGCACGGTGGGCGTCATTTGTGCTTTGCTCATTCGGGGATATTTCGCCTCGTTGTCTTGATTGGCGCGAGCAACTTAGAAAACCTGCTCAATCTGAGATGAGTAGAATATACCGTCGTAATCGTTCGTGAGACATTTATGTGAGCGGCGTTGCTGAGACTATTCACGCCACTCTGCGGTTTTGTCGCGAGACAGAGTTAATGCCGAGGGCGTTGTTATTTTTGCAAGATGGTGGCGATTCACGACGCGGAGCGGAACGCCACAATGCGCACTCGCCGCGCTACGATTTTGCGGCATGAGTCCGTCGCACGGCATTGATCAACTCATCGAGTTTGGACAGAAATCGTGAGCTATCCCTGGCCGTCATCGGCGCGGGGCCGCCGGTGACGGTTCCGGTTTGACGGAGTCCGTCCAACAGGTCACGCATGGCAAGTGTCTCACCGATATCGGCCTCGCTGAATTCACGGCCTTTGGCAGAGATCGCTCGCGCTTTTTTTTCCACGCAACGAGCGGCCAAAGGGATGTCAGACGTCACGACGATATCGCCGGGACCGCATTGCTCGGCGATCCAGTCGTCGACGATATCGAGTCCCACTTCCGTGCGGACGACCAATTGAATCAGCTTGCTCGTCGGCACCCACATTGACATGTTGGCGACAACGATGACCGGCATCGAATAGCGTTTTGCGACGCGATAGATCTCGTCTTTGACCGGACAAGCATCGGCGTCAACGTAAATCGTCAGCATGAGCTTTTCCTTGTTCAAACAGATGC
>JAYUFI010000524.1:0-13272 GCA_043738805.1 Planctomycetaceae bacterium
CAGCAAGGGAGTGATTGCTCTGTCGCGGCTGGACATCAAAGGGAAATGGCCGACGTTCATGAATATCCCAGCCTTGGACTCGGCGAAGTCGGCTTATGAAAACGCTTACCTCAAAGTGCGTGATGAGATCTTGGCCGACAAGCCCCCCCTGAATTCCTTGTTGGCGATGGACCGCACGCTCGACGCGCTCAAGGACAAAGTGAAGGAAGCAGTCCCTGCCGAGCGTGACTACCGCGCACAAGGCTTGAAGTTCGTCGATGACCTGAAAGCCGCCACGCGGATGTTCGACGCCGGGTCCGTCGATTACGCCAAAGACATTCTGAACGACACCAAAGACGGCGACGCCACGACCGTCGCCGAACTGGTCTCGTTCATGCTGAAGTACCGCCTCCAATTCGCCACTTCCGACCGCAGCCCCGCTGCCACAGAACTCTACCCCAAGCTCTACCAAGCCCTGCAACAGCAGGCGAAGGAGTTGGGGATCAAGCCGCCGGAGGTGCCGCCGATGGCCGAAAAAGAGTCGCTGGTCGTTGAAAAGAACTCTGTCTGGGTAGGTGACAAATTCCCGCAGAAATTGACGATCACTGAACGCAACGGCCAGACGTTTCAGGCGAGGTTTGAAGTTCCGAACGGTTATATTCGAGATGTGAAGGGCGAGATAAAAGGCAACAAACTTTCCTGGCTGGCTAAAGATGTCCGCGCGGTGAAAGGTAGTGCGGGGAGTGACAACCACGGGACGATCGGTCGCGATGAAAAAGGAGACAAGATCGACTTTGTATGGGGAGGTGAAGGTGGTGGATCAGGTACGTTTACGCTTCGTCTTCGTAAGTGACGAAGTCACGGGCGTCGCCAACGCGGGTGGCACAGCTTGCTTCAAGCTGTGTGCGTAGCATTAGAAACACGGAGTTGGCGTTCAATCGGCCAACCAGCTTCAACATTGGGATCAGCGGTCACTCCGGGTTTCTTGTGCCTGCGGCACCCAGCTTTTGCAAAGCTGGGCCACCCAAATTCGGAGGCTCCGATGGCCCGGTTGTTCTTGTGGGCCGCTGCCCCCGGAAGTCACGTCGCACCCATTGCCGAGCATGGCCTCACTCCCGAAGAGGTGGAGTCCGCGTTCGACAACTTCGAAACCAGGGGTAGCCACGCTCGCCAGAGCGTGGGCTGATTGCGAAGTGCGATTGAAATCCCACGGTCTGGCGACCTTGGCTACGCTCGATGCGAAGAGTTCATTGCCCCGGCGATGAACTCGACGGGTGAAACTCGCCGCGTGACATGGCGGCCAACACATGCCTGGAATACATTGGTCGCGCTAATTCCGTCGTAGAAGTTGAGGAGCATTTCATGAGCTCGATCTTGGAACTTGAAGGTGCTGCCGTTGCCAAGGTTCTTGAACCGGTCATGCGTGGTTTGCCGCCGGAAATTGCTCGGCAGTTTGCCGACCTGCGAGCTACTCCCGAATTGCAGGCGCGGATCGATGAGCTGGCCGATCGTTGCAACGAGGGACTGCTGAGCGAGGCGGAACGTGCGGAGTACGCCGGCTACGTTGAGGCAATTGATCTCATCGCGATTTTGCAGGCGGAAGCGCGTGCGGTCACGAACGTGGCGGTGTGATGGACGAGACTTTGCGAGAAATGGTTCGGCTCCGGGCCGGTCAGCGGTGTGAGTACTGCCGCATCCGCCAAGAGGACGTTCCGCTCACAAAATTGCAAATCGAACATATCACCGCTCGCCAGCATGAAGGCGTTGACGATCTGAGCAACTTGGCTCTGGCTTGTGATCGCTGCAATTTGCACAAGGGACCGAACCTGACCAGTATTGATTCGCTGACTGGCGCGATCGTGCCGCTGTTTCACCCGCGACGTGACGACTGGTATGAACACTTTCGGTGGTCCGGTATCGAGATTGTCGGGATCACCTCCAAAGGACGAGCGACGGTTCGACTACTGCAAATGAACGAGTCGCGTCGCCTTCGTCTACGAGCAGCATTGAAGCACTTCGGTCAGTGGGATCGCTGAGGACCGGCCACAACGGGAGCTGTTGTTCCATCGTGCGACGTTGGCAATACTGCGAACAATGCACGACCTCTCCTTGAAAACGAGAACATGAGCACGACCGCCGAATACTTGGCCGAACTGACTCGCGATAATCAGCGTTCGGAGTCAGACGTCTTGGCTCACGCGATTGAAACCGGGCTGCGGCAATTGTGGCGGGAAAAGATTCTGGAACAGTACGTCCGGGGCAAGATGACTCGCGATGCCGCCATTGAGGCGGTCGGCCTGGATCTGGTCGAGACCGCGGAGCGGCAATCTCTAGCGATGCGTGAGGACTTCGGCTGTTGAATCGGAAGTTCTCCGATTCATCCAAGCGAATTCGCTGAACGATCTTCATCGCGGCGAACGCGAGTCGATCTTCGTTTGTAGTCAGCAGTCGATTCCATTGTTGTTGACCGACGACCTCGCCGTGCGAGATGCGGCCAAGAGACTCGGTCTGACGCCGATTGGTTCGCTCGGCGTGATCGTTCGAGCGTTCCGATGTGGCCGACTGACGAAATTCGCTGCCGAGCAATGCGTTCGTGACCTTCAATCGGTCAGCAGCTTGTTCGTGACTCCCGCCATTGTCGAGATGGCCATCGAGCAACTTGATCTTGGTCCAACACTGCCGTGAGGCATCCGAAAACCGCCCTTTCCGAACTCAAAAAGTAAAGTCAGTGCCATTGGGCGTCAGCCCCTCCACCCACGTCAAATCACCGAACTCAATCATCGTCTCGCCGAACTGCGATCGCGCTGCCTTCCCCCGCCGCGAGCCTCTCGCCGCTGTCGAGCCGCTGGGCGTCCGCCCTCTGTCTTCTTGCCGTTGGCGAGCCGCTGGGCGTTAGCCCTCGGACGATTCGATCTCACCATTGACGCCCTTGCGACGGTTCCGCGTCGTCCGGGGCCTAACGGCCACCGGCTCGCCAACGGATTTTGTTTTGGCGAGCCGATGGGCGTTCGCCCTCGGACAACTCCGCACAACAACCGACTCGGTTTCAACCGTCCGCGACCAATCGCGGCACTCGATCATCGTCTCGCCAAACTGCGATCTCGCTGACTTCCCCCGCCGCGAACCTCTCGCCGCTGGCGAGCTGCTGGGCGTCAGCCCTCTGTCTTCAGCCACAACGTGGCAGCCCTATGCCAGCCCAGGCCATCGGCCTGGGTCACGATCACAACAACCAAGAGGAAGCCCCAACGGGGCGGCCCTATTCGTTGTTCGTCATCGTCGATCGGGTGTCTCATGTCCGTCGAAACTAGAGCCGCCCCGTTGGGGCTTTGAACTCGGATGGTGTCCGTTACCCAGGCCGATGGCCTGGGCTGACATAGCGACGTCCCGTTGGGACTGAACCGTATGGGACTCGGCTGAACCGGATGGGACGGGACTGAACCGCATCCGGTCGTCGCGTTGGGACTTCGCTGAATGAGATCGTTCCTTCGGAACTCAATCATCGTCTCGCCGAACTGCGATCGCGCTGACTTCCCCCGCCGCGAGCCTCTCGCCGCTGTCGAACCGCTGGGCGTCAGCCCTCTGTCTTCCGCCACAACGTGGCAGCCCTATGCCAGCTCAGGCCATCGGCCTGGGTCACGATCACAACAACCAAGAGGAAGCCCCAACGGGGCGGCCCTATTCGTTGTTCGTCATCGTCGATCGGGTGTTTCATGTCCGTCGAATTGAGAGCCGCCCCGTTGGGGCTTTGAACTCGGATGGTGTCCGTGACCCAGGCCGATGGCCTGGGCTGACATGGGGCCGTCCCGTTGGGACTGAACCGCATAGGGACGTCCCGTTGGGACTGGACCACCTCGGACGGGACTGAACCGGATGGGACTCGGCTAATCCCACACGTACCGCTCATCAATTTCGATTCCGTGTCGTTGGCACAACGCTCGGAACTCATCCTGAAATGACATCTTTTTGTGATGCTCAACCTGATTGGCGATGTATCGCTTCACTTCCTCGGAATTCGATTCGCTGACGGAGAAGATGCCGTACCCCGCTTGCCAATGAAAATCGCGGTATTGCGGTCCCTGTTTCTTCAGCCATTTGGTCGTCTCGGTCTTGGCCTCTTCGATCACGTCCTTGATCGCAAATTTGCGAGACAACAGACAGAGAGCATGAATGTGGTCCTCGACCCCGCCGATGATCAGCGCGGGAGAATCGACGTTGTCTCGGAGGATCATCGCTTTGTAAGCGTAGAGCTGCCGCCGAATCTCTTCGTCCTTCAACCAGGGGCGACGTCCTTTGGTGCTGTAGACGATATGGACGAGAACCTTGGCGAGCGACTGCGACATGATCCACGACTCCGTTTGAGTTTTTGACTTCGCCTTCTGTCATGGCCCAATCGACGAATCGGATCGGGACGCGCGCGATACTTGAGCGTGACAACGGCGGCAGGTCAATTTCAGCGAGGTGGTCTCGCCGAACTGCGATCGCGCTGACTTCCCCCGCCGCGAGCCTCTCGCCGCTGGGCGTCAGCCCTCTGTCTTCTTGCCGTTGGCGAGCCGCGCTCGGCGCGGGTCTCCCGCCTCCGCTGCTTCGCTGGACCGCAGGTCTCCCCCGAATCGCGGGAGACCTGCGGTCGTCCAAGTGCGGGGTCGCCACGCTCGCCAGAGCGTGGGCCGATTGCAAAGTGCGATTGAACTCCCACGGTCTGGCGACCGTGGCTACTTCTCGGAATGTTGGCGCAGCACAAATTCGACAACGACGACTCCTGACCGGAAGACGCTGGTCCGTCGTCGGCAGTCCCGGTACTGTTATTTGGCGCTCTGTTTTTGAATGGCTCTCCAGATTCGACGAACGACAGGAACCTTGCGATGTGCCAATTGACACTGGAAGTGGACGAGCAAGTTCTCGCTCAAGCCGAAGCAGTTGCTGAGACAGAAAACACGACGGTGACGACTCTCCTCCAGCATTTCGTGGAATCGCTTGCTGCGCGTTCGTCGGATCGAACGGAACAGGCCGGGCAACGACTGCAAGCCACTTTCACCAAGCTCAGTCGCGACATGGGTGACCGCCAATGGACGCGGGAGAGCCTTTATGAGCGATAAGGTCTTCTTCGACTCCAACATTCTCGTTTACGCCTACGACACGCGAGACCCGAACAAGCAGAACCAAGCTCAAGCACTGTTGTTGAAGGCCACTCAATCTCAGACGGCAGTCCTTTCCGCGCAGGTGCTGGGCGAATTCTTTGTCGTGGTGACGAGAAAAATCCCGCAGCCGATGTCGTCTTCAGAAGCTGCCGAAGTGATCGCAGAACTGGGCGCATTGGAAGTGATGCCGCTGGATTTCTCTCTCGTTCAGCGAGCGATCGTCACTCAGCAGAAGTACGGCACGTCGTATTGGGATTCGCTGATCATCTCTGCCGCCGAGCGTGCGGGCTGCGTCCGAATCTATTCCGAAGACCTCAACAACGGTCAGTTGTACCATGGCATCGAAGTCCAAAATCCATTTCAGCCGCGCGTGGCCAAGTAATTTCGACTGTTGATGGATCGTCGTCTTGAAATCGACTCTCCGGCCAGTGTTGTGAACATCATCTGACCGTTGAGGTTCGTTGTCGTGTCCTCGGTTGCGGCCAATTTCCTGACCGAGGCACTCCGCTGGACCGAAGGTGCCCCGCCACAACATAGCCTGCGACCATCCACGTCAAATCGCGGCACTCAATGATCGTTTCGCCGAACTGCGTCCGTGCTGACTTCCCCCGCCGCGAGCCTCTCGCCGCTGGGCGTTTTCCGTTCGCTGTCATTCTCCGAACGCGCTGATCTGGTTGCGAGGGTGGCTCTGTCTCGCGTGCGATCCGCTGGGGCATCGGGCGACAGGGCGATCGGCGCGGCTGCATCGTCTGACTCGCCGATGACCTTCGCCAGTCCCCAATCGAGTACGATCACTTCGCCAGACTCGCCCAAGACGATGTTCTGCGGCTGGAGGTCGCGGTGAATCACGCCTCGCAAGTGCGCGTCGGCCAACGCTTCGCAAAGACTGACGAAGGCGTTGAGCAGACCCGGCAACGACAGGGCGGATTCAGTCTGTCATCGAAAACCAGAACGCGGTCTTATTTGTCACTCCCGATGAACTGATCTGAGAGACTCAAACAAGTCGTCGCAGAGCCGATTCACTAACTCCGGCGGCATGGCCGGAGCGGGGACGATGGTAATGACGTCGCCGAGGGAGCGAGTGAAGAGGCCGCGTTTTCGGGCTTCGAGGGTGACTTGATGTCCGATGCGTTGTGCTGGGGCGAAGGGTTGCTGAGTGGCTTTGTCGGCGACTAGCTCGATGCCGACGAGGATTCCTTTTTGGCGGATGTCGCCGACGTGCGGCCAGTCTTGGATCTCTTCCAAACGTCGAGCCAGTAGCGATGAGCACTCGGCCACGTTGTCGAGGACTTGGTTTTGGTCGAACAAATCGAGCGATGCGGTTGCCGCCGCGCAGCCGAGTGGATTTCCGGTGTAAGTGTGGCCATGGAAGAAAGTGCGTCCGGAACTAGGCTCGCCGAGGAACGCGGCATAGATCTCGTCAGTCGTCAGCGTCGCGGCGAGTGGCAAGTAGCCGCCGGTGATCCCTTTCGACAGGCAGAGAAAATCCGGGACGACCGATTCTTGTTCGCAGGCGAACATCGTTCCGGTGCGACCGAAGCCGACGGCCACTTCATCGGCGATTAACAAGATGCCGTGACGCTTTGTGAGTTCTCGCACGCGGCGGAGATAACCTTCTGGATGAACGATGATGCCGGCGGCCGCTTGCACGAGCGGCTCAATGATGAAGGCCGCGATGTGGTCGGCATTTTCGGCGAGCGTGCGTTCGAGTTCTGCGAAGCAGTGCTCGTGCCATGAGCTTGCCTCGAAACCAATCGGCACTCGGTAAGTTGTCGGCGAGGGAACTCGCAGCGTTGGGAATAAGAGCCGTTCGTAACTGCGATGAAAGGTGTCGATGTTGCCGACGCTCACGGTCCCGACCGTGTCGCCGTGATAGGCTGCCGACAAGCCAACGAACAAATCGCGAGCTTCCGGCTGCGGCTTCTGGCGATGAAATTGATAGGCGAGCTTCAACGCCACTTCGACCGCAGTCGCTCCGTCGTCGGAATAAAAGACCTTCGTGAGCGGCGCGTCCTCAGCGGATGACGACAAGTGAGATGCCGCCTCGATCAAGCGTTGAGCCAACTCAATCGACGGCACGTTCGATAGGCCAAGCAGCGTGCTGTGCGCGACTCGATCCAACTGCTGCCGAATCGCTTCGTCGATCTTCGGAACGCGGTGCCCATGCACGTTGCACCACAACGACGAGACACCGTCGAGATACCGACGCCCCTCAACGTCGATCAATTCAAACCCTTCCGCCGAGGCGATGATGGGGGCTTCATCCGTAACGAAGTCCTGCATCTGACAAAACGGATGCCAGACGTGTGCGTTGTCGCGAAGACGAAGAGAAGCATGATTCATGAGTGGCTCGGCAGAGGTTGTTCGACTGTGGCGAATGATCAATCGCTAGCGAATAATGAGCAACCGTAGAGCCGCATGTGCGATCAGACTGTTGAAAAATTGTGGCACGACGCTGCGCGTCGTGAACGGGAAACGAAATTATCATTGAATGGCAGCCACTCTCGACGCGGAGCGTCGAGCCACAATGATTTTCCACAGGCGGCTACGTCATCCGTTACGCAGCATGTGGATTCGGCAGGTCGTGCTGTCGTTGACGCAGCGCCGTCAGGGTTGCGACCACCAGCAGTCCGAATCCGACGACGCTCGGAACGAGACAGGTCCACCAGATAATCGCGAGCAGAGCCCACGCCAAGTTGGGATGACGAGCCAACCATTCGCCGGTTTGCCAGCGGAGCCACGTTCGGAGCAACGGGATCACGGCGATGATCGCCAGAATAGCCAATGTCCATGTCAGCCAGCGACGATCGACCACGATGACGGACAGCCTCGCGGACTCATCCGCGTCTGCCGTTGCATTCCACGAGTTCGGGATTTGCAGCCAAGCATCGCTCGTCCAAGCGGTGCCGGTTGTCGTCTTGTTCTGTTCACGCTCAGTGTGTTGTGACGACGGCTGTTGATCACGGGCCTTGAGTGACTCGAAGTCTGCAGTCACGGCTTGCAGACGTTCGCGGGCGGTGTTGCCGAATCCGACCTCAGAAGGAAGCTGATCGATCAGACGACGTGATTCGGCGAGGTCTGTTTCAACGAAATTCCAGAGTCGGCGCATCGAACTGGGAGTCACTTGCGGATCGCTCTGCAACCCACGCAAGATGTGCGATGCTCGCGCGAGACGAGCGTCCCAATCTTGCACGCGACGTGCTCCGCGAGTCGAGGATAGCTCGCTGTGCCCGACAGAGAGCAGCGTCAGATCATGCGGAGCTGTCACGAACCGCGCATCAACGGGCATCGGCAATTGTGCGTCACTGCGAGCCACAATGCGATCGCCCGATACCGCATCAATCTGCCAAAAGATCGACAACCAAACGAGTGGCTCATTCGGCAATTGGGAAAACAACAAATCAACGTCAGATTCTTCCGGAAAAATCTGCAGTCGATCATTGACGAAGGCCGCTGACCAATGAACCCCGTTAGGGCGACGAATTGCGAGTTCGTGAAGCCCCTGTGGTTGCAACAACAGCCAAGTTCGACCTTGCGAGATTGCTCCGTCCGCGACCCACACGGTGGAGTTCATCCATACCAACTTCGGTTCGGGCGTGGAGGCGGAACGTTCCGGCTTGCGCAGGTCGAGCGTCGGAGTGGCAGGGGCGAGTTGCCACCAGTTCTTCACGATGTTCGGCAACAATCGTCTGGCTGACTCCGGCAGCGTTGCGGTATCCGCCAACGGTCGAGCTTCGTTTTGCGGTGGCAACCACGAAGAGAGCTCGTCCGCCAGCAACCATTGATGAGCACGCTCACCCATGTCGAGCGACATCGGCGGTGAGAGCCGCACTGGCGTGAGGTCGTTGATCGTGATCTGTGTTTCAAAAATTATCTCGCGAGCCGCATCGTTTTCTTCGACCGATTGCACAGTCAATTCCAGCCCGTCGGGCAGCGGCCGCCGCGCCAATTCTTTGAGAGACGGCGACAGCCGCAGCGTCCCGTGATTTTGCCAAGCAGACGGCCAGAACACACGAGCCGTGATTTGACCACGATCGAGCAATCGTTCGACGTGCCGACCGATCCAGAGTTCGTTCGTTGTCGGTGCGATCACAGTCCAAGCGTCGGCAGTTCCGGCGGCACGATGCGGTGTGAGTCGCAAGTTGAGCGTCTCGCTGCTCGGCTTCGCGCGAAATTTTCCCAAGAAGAGTTCTGGACGATCCGGGATCGGGCTCCCCACTTCGACCGGAACGAGCACCTCATCGCGATCATCGAAGACATGAGCCTGCCATTCTGGATCGTGAGTGACTCGCACGCTGAAGTCGCTGAGTTCTGCGTCTGCGACCCAACGTGTCGGAATCGACAAGCGGCCATCCGCCGGAATCGCATCTCTCCCTTGCAGAAAGAGAGTCTGGATGCCGGTTGTCTCACCGCGCAAAAACACCGTGAGCCGCTGATCGTTGATCGCCCAACTCACAAGTCGTTCGGCTTCGTCTTCGGTGACCTTCACTTCATCCACCCGAAAATGCGGCGACAGCAACAGATCATGCTGAAATGCGGGAGCACCCGTCGTGGTGACTTCGGCATACAACTCCCACTCAAACGATTTGCGACCCAACTTGAGTAACAACTCTTGACGGACTTTTCGCTGCGAGACCAGCGGTGTCACTTGAAACAATAACTCCACCGGCTTGGACAATTGCATGAGCAACTGCGGCTGCTTCGGGATCGCCGCATTGATCCAACTCTTGGCAAACGCCGACTCCGACAGCGGTGCCAATTGCTCGGTATTGAGCGGTTGCATCACCACTTTGAAGCCCGGTAATCCGGTCACACCCAGCTTGAGCTTCACTGGATTCGTGCCAACGCTCGATGCAGAGCCCGTTGTTTTACTCGCAACATCAGTGGGCAATTCGATCGACCACGGTTCCCAACGCGGTTGTTCCGGAGTTCCCAGCGGCGGCTGCAAACCGGCAACATCGACTATGAATTCGCCCGTTTGTGGCTTTGAGAATTCGATCACCAACTTTTGTCGATTGTCACTCGACGGTTCGATCGACCATTGCAAGAGATCGTCCGCTTGAACGTCCCCATCACGAATCAACACGCCTCGCGGCAAATGCCAGACGACATCATTCATCTCGCCCGCAGAGACCACATACCGCGCACGATAACGTTGCCGCAGCGCGGTCGGTGCTAATTCCGCCAAACAGGCAACGTCCACTTTCGCATCCGCTGTTCGTCGAGTCCGAGCGACTCCCGGTCGCTGCATGTCGAGCGACAGCTCGCTGATCTTTCCCAAGCGCGCCGACCAGTTTTCCCCGGTCGTATCGACTTGCGATTCACCGCGTCGTCCGACGACAACCAACTCGCTTTTTGCAGGCGACTTGACGAGCATCACGCTGTTGAGAACCGGCGGCACACTGAGCTTCACGCGGGCCACAGAATCGTCCATCTGAAAGGGCGGCAACAATGTAAACGCCACTCGCTGAACGACGACTTTCGAACGACCGTCATCCGATTGCACCGGCTCCAACGCGGGAAGATCGAGTTGCAAAGTCCCTTTGCCCGTCAGTGAAAATCGGGAATAAGGTTGATCGTCCACTAAACAGGCCGCCGCTCCACTCAACGGGATGTTGGCAAACGGAAATAGCAACGTCGTCGCTTGCTCCGGTTGCAAGCGATGCACGAGAAACTCAGCTTTCACAGTCGCAAGTTGCTCGTTGATTTCGACCGTGTATTGAGCCGACGACAACAACGTTGCCGGGCTCGTTTGACGCGATCGAATCGCACGCCATTTCGCCAACAACGGCGTCGGCACCCACGCCATCGGAATTGACTCGGATGGTCGAATGAGATCGGCCAACGCATCACGCGGATCATCGACCGGAATCAACACATCAAAACGTTGAACGACGGCGTCACTATTTCCAGACGATCGTGTCGTCGTCACTCCCGATGATCTCGGTTCCTCAGCCGCGAAGGTTGCCCATGTCAACAACACTGACAACAGGAGCGCACCGATTGTTCGCGGGATCGCGACCGTGATTTCAAACGCCCCGCGTGCCGATGCCTCACGAAGAGTCGCATAACTCATCAACAAGCGTCGCGGAATCAGCACGGCGATCACGGTGCCGATCAAACAACCGCCAAGCCCTTCGGCATAAACCGGAGATGACAAGACCACTCCAACCACACACGTTCCCAACCAAACGGCCGCGATGTGAACTCGCGGCGCGGTTTGTCGGCAACGCATCACACATCCCACGACAGCGCTGAAGAGCATCCCGATCCACGCGAGAATGCGCACTTGGTTCGCATTCCAAGCGACCCAAGTGATCTCGGTCGGCAACATCGGAGAAGCCGCTTCACGCACACGCCAACCGCGCGGAGCAAACCATGCTGCCGGAACATTCGCCGACGTTTCGCGACGATCAAACGGCATCCAGACTTCGTTCCAAGATCGCTGTGAAACCGGATTGAACCAAGCCGATGACTCATCACGCCCCAAAGGTCCAAACAATCGTCGAATCCACGGTGTCGGATCCAGCGGCTGCAACAATCGCAAACCGGCCGGTTCTTCCGCGATCCGCGCTTCCGGTGGCAATGCGAACAACCAACGAAAGCCCAAGACGGGCGCATTCAGACGCGGAATCGGGATCGTTTCTCGATTGCGTAAAAAATCTCGATCAGACGGAACGCGGTACTGAATCTCCAGCGAGTGCAAACCGCCTTGAGGAATCGACGGCAAACGAAACGCTCGGTTTTCCTGCTGCGGTTCGGTACGAACTCCGTTCATCCGCACCGAGATCAATTCTGCCGGCAAAGGCAGTTCAAATTCCAAACGCCCAACGCGCGTCACCTCGGCCGCACGGAGCGACAACCAGTGCATGTCATGGCCATCGCTTCCAGGAAAGATCAACGAACGCAGCTCGGCTGACGTCCACACCAACTGCCGACCATGTTCCACACGCTCAAACTCGGCCCGCAAAGGGAGCTTGCCATCGGTGACGTTGTCGCTCGTCGTCTCTGAAGATGCCACGCGATCCGTGGCTGAGGAACGATCACCGATCACTGTAGTCTCAAGTACGAAGGCGGCCATCGGTTTCAGCGGGGTATTGTTTTGCAAAGAACGACTCAACAACGTCGTCTCATCCCATTTCGCAGAGCCGCTTTTCCACAGCTCAAACGCTGACCACGAATCAACAAAACGCTTCATCGCGGCCGGTGCGGGCGCCGCATCATCGACGGAGTCCCACTTCCAACCGCTGGGAACACTCACGGCTAATAACTGATCCACATGGAGGCAACCCAACGGCGTCGGCAACTCAAACGCATCTCGCTGGTCATCGAGCTTTCGTGGGCGTTGAGCCTCCACGCGAATGCGCTGTGTTGCCCGCTCTTCTAACGGTGACGCGAAGTCACAAACCAAAGTTCGCTCTCCCGACGGTTCCGTGATCAAATCCCAGTGTGCGACTTCGGACGCGGTCGCATCAGACATCGTATGGACATCCAAAATCTCCCAGCCTGCGGGAATGCGGCACCGCGCTGAGTAAGTCACGCCGGAGGAACATTGCGTTAACCATTCGCAGGTCAGGTGCCATTCGTTGCCAACGGTCTTCAGCCGTTGCAACGAGCGAGCCGACAGACGAGGCACCGGATACGCCACATCCAGCGCGAGCGCCGCATCCGCCAAGTATTGTGAGAACGACAACCGCCGCACGTTCGGCGTGTTGACGTCAACCTCAGTCAATCGCAGCCCATTTGTCCGCAGCGCGTTCCACACCAACGGAGCATCAACCGAAACAGTCCAACGTCCGCCGTTGAACCATCCGCCCGACAAAACGATGCGCGGCAAAGTCCCCGCCGGAGCCCATTTGGCAGCGGCTCCGGCCAAAATTTGCAACGACCGAACCTTGCCGATTTGCGGCTGCGGCAACACCACTTCAATCTGTCGCGGCTGCCCCGGAGTGCGCGATAACTCACGCCACGGCAACCGCGAATCACCCGCAAATCCAACGGCGTACACCATCAGATCATCTGGCACTGCGAAGCTCAGAGTCGCCTTCGGAGTATGGAAAATCTCTGCATTGATCTCACATTGAACTTCGATTTCCGCTTCACGCAGGCTATACGACGAAGTCTGTTCATAAACAACGATCGGCTCGGTTGTCGT
>JAYUFI010000525.1:0-4998 GCA_043738805.1 Planctomycetaceae bacterium
GAAACAAGTTTGCGGCTGGCGTTCGATCCTGTGTGGTCGTGGCCGGTTTCGGTTTTGGTGGCTGCTGGATTGATCGTCTTCGTGTTGCTGACGTACCCGCGCCGAGTCCGTCATCTTCCATCGTTTTCGCGACGGATGCTGATTTCGCTGCGAGTGCTCACGGCGCTGGTGCTCGCGTGGGCCATTTTGCGGCCGGAGTTGCAGTGGACCAAGAAAGATCGTAAAGCGGCGATGCTGGTGGTGCTCGGTGATCAGAGCCGGAGTATGCAAACGCCAGATGGGCCGGCCAGCATGTCGCGGCGAGCGGTCTTGCTCAAGACGTTGCAAGAAGCGGAGTCGACCGTTGAGAAACTCCGTCAGGAAATGGAAGTCCGGTATCTCGACATCGATCGCGAAGGACATCCCGTCGACAAGCCCGATCCGGGCGCACTTGGCGAGCAATCGGCGATCGGCTTTGTGCTGGAGTCGATCTTGCGCGAGTCGCAAGGCAAGGGACTTTCGGGAATCATCTTGCACAGCGATGGGGCTCAACGAGCACTTCCGCCTTACGACATCGACGCGCGAACCGTCGCACGGCGGCTCGGCGAATTGCAGATCCCGATCTTTCCGGTCGCTTACGGAACGACGACGGTCTCTGACACGTCGCTCGATTTGATCGTCGAAGATCTACTGGTGGACCCGCATGCGTTCGTGAAGAAGACGGTTCCGCTGCGGGCGAAGCTGCGAGTGCTCGGTGCCGCCGGTCGCAAGCTGACGGTTCGGTTGCTGGTGGAAGACGCGAAGACTCGCGACGGCCTGAAATCTGGCGAGCTGAAAGTGCCCCCCGCGTCCAAGAACGCGCAGCCGGTAATGGTCGTCGAAACCTCGCGCAACTCAGACGTCATCCCCGTCGAGTTGTCGTACATTCCCGACTTGCCCGGCGAGTACAAAATCGCGGTTGAGGTGGTGCCGTTTGATGACGAGATCAAGAAGACCAACAACCGCCGTTCCACGTTGTTGACCGTGCGCCGCGGCGGCATCAACGTCGCGTATTTCGATCACGCGACCGTCCCCGAACAGAAATGGTTGAAGCTGCTCAATACGACCGACCAAATTCAACTCGACTTTCAGCCGATCGTGTTCGGCAAGAAGAGCGATCGGAACGACATCGACCCGGAGATGTTTCAACGTGGCCGCTACGACGTGTTCATCATCGGCGGTGTCCCCGCAAAAACGTTCGGCCCAGAGATCCTCAAGCAACTCGCCGCACGCGTTGACGAAGGGGCCGGGTTGTTGATGATCGGCGGTCTGCACAGCTTTGGAGCGGGCGGTTATGCCGAAACGCCGCTGGCCGATTTGCTCCCGGTCATGATGAATAAGAACGAGACGATCTCCGAAGACGAAGCCGATCCTTCGCAACGTCACGCCGAAGAGCTGGCAATGGTTCCGACAGCAAAAGGTGTGCGGCATTATGTCATGCGGATTGATGCGCTCGACAAAAACCGTGAAGCATGGCTCGCGCTGCCGCCGCTGGATGGGGCGAACAAGCTTCGTGCGAAAAACGATTTCGTCGAAATCCTGGCAACATCTCCGGAAGGGATTCCGTTGTTGTTCTCCAGCGAAGTGGGCAAAGCCCGCGTGATGGCCTTCGCGGGAGATACGACGTGGCGTTGGCCGCTTCACGGTCAGCGCAAGGCACATCAACTCTTTTGGCGGCAGATGATTTTTTGGTTGGCTCGCAAAGAGGAGGATCAAAGTCAGACCGTTTGGGTCCGAGTTGATCCACGAAACTACCTCCCAGGCGCGACGGTCAAGCTGGCATTTGGAGCGCGAACTCCCGAAGGCATTGCCATTACGGATGCCGACTTCGCTGTGACGGTGACGAACCCGAAGGGCGAACGCCAAAAGCTTTCGGCACAACGGAACGGCAATGAGTTTGCCGCAACCTATCAGCAAACCGATCTCGCCGGAGACTACTGGGTCAGTGTTGCGGCACAGACAAAAGCGGGCAAAGAGATCGGCAACACGTCATCGCGTTTCCTGGTCGATGAGCGGGATCTCGAGCTGGACAACCCCGCCGCCGATCACGCACTGTTGGCCGAACTCGCGGCCCTGACCGGCGGCAGCGTCGTCACTCCGGAACAACACGGAGCGTTCCTCGAACGGCTGCGTAAAGAAGGGCTCGTCCGGCGTGAAGAGACCGAGGTTACTCGCATCACGCTGTGGGACAACTGGCCATTCTTGATTGTGTTTGTGGCGTTGCTGTCTGCGGAGTGGACGGTGCGAAAATTACGAGGGTTGGTTTGAATCTGGTGGTGGTTGTCCCGTGCGCGGTTGCTGGGATTTATGGGAAGAATGGGAATCATGAATTCCATCATTCCCATTCTTCCCATAAATTCCATCACCCAATTCACCGCACGATCCCGCTTCACCCCGCCTTCTGCCGCTGCGACAGCAAATAACTCACGAGATCCAAGAACTCGCGCTCGTTGAGCACTTCATGCACGTTGGCCGGCATCAGCGACAGGTTTGATTTCACTCGTTCATCGATGTCAGCAATCGGCACAGTGAATTCCTTGCCTTTGTTGTCGACCAACACCAACGTTGCCCCTTCTTCGCGGCGGAGCAGGCCGGAGAAGATTTTCCCGTCTTTCGTGACCACGGTCGTCGTCCGAAAGTTCACATCGACGTTGCGATTCGGATCAAGCACATCTTCGAGCACTCGTTCCAATCCGCGCTGGCCGATGCCGTCTAGCTGCGGACCAACGAGGACTCCCTTGCCGGCCACTTGATGACAGACGGCACAGTGCTTCGTGAACAACGCCGTCCCCAATTCGAGCGACGGACGCTGCGCAGTATCGGCATTCGATTGAGCCGACAAGAACGTCGTGCGACGTTGCTCGATCATTTTTCGCAGAGCTTCGTCTTCGTTCGGCAACCCGGAGGTGACCTCGGCCACTTGTTTGTGAAGGTCGTCCGATTTAATCGCGTCCAAACGTTGCTTGATCGTCGGTCGAGTCAACAGCCTCGGTGAAACATGCCCGTCCTGTGCGAGCCGCAGCAATTCATTCGCGCCGACCGAGTCCGACGCCAGTGTCTCCGCCAGCCGCAGTTGCAGTCGTTCTGGAATCGCCTTCACGGCCACAAGCAGCAACGGAGGATGGGCACTCTTGCCCGTCTCTTCTTTCGGTTTGTCTTTCGATGTCGAATCCGGTCGGGCAAGAGTGCCCAACCTCCGGTCGACGACTGCCGCTGCAATCTGTTCGCGCAACGCTTCGGGCAATGACACATCAGCGATCAGCGGCACGAGCGAGGACAACACTGTATCCGGCTGCAACGCAAGCAGCGCCCGAGCAAACGCCTCCTTCGCCCGCGCGTCGGTGTCGTGAGACAGCAGCCGCTCCATGATTTGCGATTTCAAATCTGAGATTTTGAAATCGGCGACCAAGTTCGCAGCGGCCACTTGTTGCGACGGAACATCGCTCGGATTGAGCCCTGCGATCGAAAATCTGCCGACCGCGAGCCACGCGAAGCCGCTCCCCTCGTCGGCATCGAGGAGTTCGACGTATCCCCGCTTGCCGGCGAACTCAGCAAGATCCCATTCAATCTTCTGAGCCGTATCATTCCGCGGCGGCATCGCCTCACGCAGCAGCGCGTGAGTCGCAGCGTCTCGCAAGCGGATGTAGTTCTTCGGATTGAACGGCGTACCGGGGACTCCGTTGTGACCCGCGCACCAGAACAAAAGCTTTCCGCTGGGCAACTCAAACGGTTCGCTGCGATACAGCCCAGTCAGTTGCTCCCCCTTCACCAAGCTGTCGTAGAAGAGCGACCCCTTGTCGCCATCTTGCGAAACCCTCGCCCGCAACTCCCACGGATTGTCCGGCTTCGGCTTCCCCGGCACAGCCTCGTTTGCCCACGACAGACTTGCGCCGCGCGACGACTCCAGTAACTTGGTTGCGAGTTCGCTCGCCCAATCGCGCAGTGAAGCGTCCATCGGCTCACCGCGCTGTTGAAGGCCAGTGCGAATTGCCGTCAGTATTTCCAATTGCCGCTCTAGACCGCTCGCAACTCGTTTTCGGACGACCTCGACGAGCTTGGATGTACTCTCCGAAGGAACGTACCGAGCAGCATGAAGTACCATCGCCTCTAGCCCGGAAAGGTCGCCACCGCTCTTGTCGAGGTAATTGACGAGAAACTTTGCAGCATGGGGTGCCGGTACGGCGAGCAAGAGTTCGGCGAAAACGCGCTTGTCAGCGTCAATTTCTCTTTGGATGTTTTCGTTGTAGGAAATCGTGAATTCTAAACTCCCCATGTAGTCAGCCTTCGGATCAGCGAGGACTCCTTCACGTATTGCTCGGCGCACCTGATATACGAAATGGTTATCTTCTGGTGGCGGCTTGCGGAGAATGTGCAACAGCCCCTTGACATTCTTTGACGAGGGATGCTGCTGAAATGCTTCCACGGCCGCACGCCTCGCGAACGCATTCTTATGGCCAAGGTTTCGACGAACGTGTTCGATTGCAGTCTCATCGCTCCAATCGGATGCCTCAGCCATGCCTTTCAAAGCGTGAACGCGAACCTCGCCGTGATCCGGGTTGTCGATGCCGAAATCTAATTGCTCAGTCGTGAGTGCTCCGAGCCGTTGCAAGACCCACCAACAGTGACAGCAACCGAAGACTTTTGTGTTTTCGGCAAACATCTTTGACGCAGTCGCAATTGCCGACTTGCGATCGGTGTCACTCAGCGAATCGCACACCCCCTGCGTTGCCAGCAATCGCACGGTCAGATTGTCGTGGGCCAACAACTCTACCAACTGCTCCGGCGTCTGTGTTCGCAAGTCCGGCATCTTGAACGGTGGCGTGGCCTTGTGGATCACTTTCCAGATACGGCCTCGGTGGCGGTCACGGCCGGGGTGTTTCAAATCGACTTCGTAGTGGCCGATGATCTTGTTGTAGAAGTCGAGGATGTAGAGCGCTCCGTCGGGGCCGCATTGCAGATCGACCGGGCGGAACCACGGGT
>JAYUFI010000526.1:0-1876 GCA_043738805.1 Planctomycetaceae bacterium
TGCGCAACGAATCGGGCTGGGAAGTCTTGCGTGACGCGGTGCTCGGGCAGTTCAGTTTTCAAGAAGCTCGCGATGTATGACGATTACGGACGGCACGCGACCAAGATCGCCGAGCACGAGCACTGTCGCCGGATTGCGGGTGATGATTCGACTCCGCCGCCGTTCGCCGTGGCGATTCCATCGCCCGCGAGATTCGACGCGGAGGTCCATCCCTCGAAGCTGCATACCATCCTGCCGTGCGATTCCAGCCAACTCGAAGCAATTCTCGCGATCAAGTCGGGAGCCAGTCTTGTCCTCGACGGGCCGCCGGGAACAGGCAAGAGTCAGACGATTGCCAACGTCATTGCCGGGTACCTGGCTGACGGGAAGACCGTCCTGTTTGTGAGCGAGAAAGCCGCCGCGTTGGAAGTTGTCAAGCAGCGGCTCGACGATCGGAACTTGGGCGACTTCGCGTTGAACTGTCACAGCCACAAGGCCAGCAAGAAGGAGATTGTCACCGAACTGGGGCGATGCCTGAAACTACCCGGAGAAGAATACGCCAGCCGCGATGGAGACCTTGAGCGACTTTATCGGCAACGCGAACGCCTCAACTCCTACGTCCGCGCTTTGCACACGCCGCAACCAAAACTCGGTACGAGTGTCTTCGACATTCACGGACGATTGGCGGTCCTTGCCATTGGCACAGTGTCTCGGTGCAACATTCCAAACGTCCTGCAAATGGACGCCGCAATACTTCGAGACATTCTGGACCGCCTGCGGGCGTTGGATGATTGTCGTCGAGTGATTGAGGAGTTCGACCAGCATCCGTGGCGGGGTTGTATGCAGACGGTCTTCTCGTTGGCGTTTGAGGATGAAGCACGTAATCGCCTTGGCAATCTGGCCGAGCATTTGACGAAACTCGATCAGCAACTCCAACCGCTCGCAACGGGCGGATTGCTCGCCTCAGCCCCGACACTTGCTGAGGTGGAGAGTGGACTCAAGAACGTCGGGAAACTGCTTCATGCCCCGTCTGTCCCGGCGTCTTGGCTGAATGGCCATCCGCGAGTTGTTGCTGACGCTATTCTGCGAATCGCCGAATGGTCATCAGCATTCCGAGCGACATACCAAGAATGCGACGAGTTTGTTGACGCGGCCGTCGATGACCTCTGGCTGCTTCGCGAAGGGGGGATGATCGGGTCTGTTGGTGACAAGTGGTCCAGCGGATTGCGTCCGCATTCCGCGACTACGGTTCGCAAACTTCACAGCCACACCACGTCGCTTTCTTCTGACCTTCGATCCCTCGCCGATTTGTCCAGCGATGTCGAGCAGGCCGGAATCGCCGTACTCGATGCTCTCAAGATTCCAACCGGCGACGCTCAACACCCAGCAGAGACGTTGTTGATCGACATCGGTCCAAAACCGCAAGCCAGCGGCGCATTGTCGAGGGTTTGGCTGAACGCCGCTCAATCGAAAATAACAGGTGAGAGTCTTCTTGCCACACTGACCGATGAGGACGAAGTCAACGCGGCCCAAGCTGAGTTGGAACGCCGTTTCGTGTCAGCCGCATTCGGCAAACGCGGTCGGGATGTTGTACGAGATGTGCGCAAGTTCCGTCGCATTTGGAAGGCTGTCTTTCCGAAATGGCGATTGATGCGCAAGAAGATTGAGCATCTCTATCGCGACAAATCACCGCGTCGTTCGAGTGCCTTGGTCCGAGACATTCAGCAACTGCGAGCATTCCTTTCCGATTCGGACAAACATGCCAGCGAAGTCGATCCTCATGATGAAGCGCTGATTCGCGACGAAGAGGGACGAGTTTGTTGGCAGTCCGTTCGCAACGGCCTTCAGGCATCGGAGCGATTGCAGTCGCTGATCCGTGTGCCCCAGCAACTCATCG
>JAYUFI010000527.1:0-1874 GCA_043738805.1 Planctomycetaceae bacterium
CGTGCGGTTGCCAGCGGGCAAGCCATCACCCGCTTGGGCGGATGTTGTCGCGCTGGCCAAGCAACACGAGATTCCGATCCGAACGAATCTCGCCGAAGAACCGCGACGTCCGACAACCGAGCAAAAGTTTGAACGAACCAGCGCGGCACAGGCCACCGTTCGCGAACGGAACGGACTGTTGATCGAAGAACTTTTCGCGAATGTCGAATCGGATCCGGGACTGTGGCTGGCACTCGATTGCTTGCAAGATCCGCACAACGTCGGAGCTATCTTTCGCACCGCGTCGTTCTTCGGGATCAAGGGGATTGTGATGACGCGCGATCGCTCGGCCCCGCTCACGGCAACGGTTTATGACGTCGCGGCAGGCGGTCTGGAATATGTGCCGTTTGGAGAACCGACAAACCTCGCCCGAGCGATGAATGTCGCCAAGACGGCCGGTATCTGGTTGCTCGGTTCCTCGGAACACGCCGAGAAGGACGTTCGCGAGATTCCGCGAGACCGTTCGTGGCTGCTGATTCTCGGCAATGAAGAACTCGGGCTTCGCCGATTGTCGCTCGATAAATGCGATCAGATCTGCAAGCTCACACCACGCGGTACCGTTCCATCGCTGAACGTTTCTGTCGCTGCGGGCGTTCTGATGGCCGAATTGACTCGGGGAGACTGACCCCACGGAGATCTGCACTCAAACATCACCCTGCACCTGAAAGTTGCTCGCCCGCCTCATCAATGTTCGCGAGTTGCTTTTTCAATCCGGCGAGCGTTTCTCGCACTTCGATGACGACTTCGGGAGGGGCTCGGTCGATGAAGCTTTGGTTTGTGAGCTTCTTCTCGTGACCCGCAATGAAGCCGCGAAGCTTGTCCGCTTCTTTCTTGAGTCGAGCCACTTCGGCATGGAGATCGACCAGTCCTTCGAGCGGCAGATAGCCATCGGCGTCGCCGAGCGAAAAGCTGGCACTCGCATTGGGACGAGCCACTTCGGGGCCTGCGGCGGTCAGGGTCGCTTTCGCCAGCAACTCGAATTGAGGTTTCACATGGTTCAAATCGGCTGCAACTTCGGGCGAGCAGCGGACGGAGATCGAAACGGCCACTGCCGGGCTAATGTTGTAGACACCTCGCACGTTGCGGACTGCGACGATCAGCTCTTGTAACCTCTGAAATCGTGCTTCGAGCGCAACATCCCGCCAACCTTCGAGACCCGTCGGCCAGGGGGCAACGATGATCGCCTCGGAGGCTGCCGTCGGAGTGGGGAGACCTCGTTCCGGCGCGATCTCGCGTAATCGCTGCCACAATTCTTCGGTGATGAAGGGTGTGAACGGATGGAGCAACCGCAACGTGGTGTCGAGCACCGCGACGAGAACCCGCTGAGCTGTCGGCTTGAGAGCTTCGTCTCTCAGGCGGGGTTTGACCATCTCCAGATACCAATCGCAGAATTCGTTCCAGACGAAGTCGCGCAGCGAGCGAGTCGCCGCATCGAATTTGTAAACGTTCAGAAACGAAGTCACTTCGTCCGTCACGGTCGCAAGTCGCGAAAGAACCCAACGATCTTCAATCGCAAGCGTCTTGTCCCCTCGCCCCGGCTCTGCAGGGAGAGGGTTAGGGTGAGGGGTCTTATCCTCTTCAAGCTCGGCAACTCGCACGGCAGGACAGGACGCTGAAGAATTCGGTTCAGAGGAAGTATTATTCGATGTCAACGGTTGTGGCGGCTCGCCCCTCACCCCCGGCCCCTCTACCCGCAAAGCCGGGGCGAGGGGAGAAAGATCGACGACTCCTGGCGTGTATCCTTCCAGGTTCAACATTGCAAACCGGGCCGCATTCCACAGTTTGTTGCAGAAGTTGCGACCGTACTCGAAACGTTCAATCACGATTCTCGCGAC
>JAYUFI010000528.1:0-4967 GCA_043738805.1 Planctomycetaceae bacterium
GAGTTTTTACTACGACGTTAAGCGACACCTGCTGACTCGCATTCCGGTAGACAACGGCAACCCAAACGAATCACACGTGAGGTACGCAACGGACCTTGACCGAATTCAGCGATCTCGACTATTTCGCTGTCGTTAAATTGACCGCTGGCGACAGACAAGGAGGTTTGTCATGGTCCGACGATGGCTGACGAAATTAGGAATCACGGCATACTTGGGAGCCTTGCTTTTCGGGCTGATCGCGCATGGAGCGAACTATCACGAAGGAGCACATCCCTCAATGTACTTCATCGTGTGGGACATGTTCTGCGGCTGGGCCGCTTATGAAAACCGCACGCACATCGTTGGCCAAGGTGAGAGCGGCAAGTTCTATGAACTCGCTCCCGGCCCGTGGGGTGACTACCACCCTTATGGTGATATCAGCCGACAGCATTACGACTCGTTCAACGCGTACCCGCACGTCATGGCGATGAACACGTTGAAGCACACGCAACATGAGCCGATGACTCGGTTGTATGTGGTCGAAGAGTGCTGGGCCAAGAAATACAACCTGCCAGAACATGTTTGGAAGCGGCGTTACTCGGAACCGAAGTTGCCGTTTTCTTATTACCGCCTCCGCACCGAGATGACTGGTGATGGCAAGGTCATTCGCAGTGCCTCTCCGTGGTTGGGCTTTCAGACCAACCTGACAATTGCCGACAACCCGCGACTGATGGCTGACATCAGCCGCGGCCAGCCGATGTTCGCGATCCAGCCGACGAGTTCGACGATCCCCTCACCGGAAACGATCGACGCGGCTCAAGATCCAGCGTCGTCGATTCCCTCCCCGTTGGGCAATTAACTCTCACCCTGGCTCTCACGCGCGGCGTTGTTCCGATGGTCTTTCGACCAATTCATTGACTCTTCGCCAAGAGGCTGACCATGAATGCTTCCTCGATGAATTCCGAAAACACAACGAGACTTGGACTGCGTGATCGAGTCCACGAATTCTTCTTCGCGGAAGAAACGCCCTTTGGCCTCGCGTTGTTGCGAATCGCAATCAGCATTGCCTGCTTGTTGGTGACGGTACCGCGCTGGATTTACACGCGCGAACTGTATTCGTTGGACGGTGCTCCGGCTCCGCTTGCAGACAGCTATGGCTTCTTTGATTTGCTACCGATTCCGTCCGGCAGTGTCGCGGTCGCACTCATGACCCTGCTGACGTTCGCCTGTTTCACCGCCTGCATCGGTTGGTGTACTCGGCTTTCGATGGTGATTGCGGCAGTGCTTTACACGTATCTGAATTTGCTCGACAGCTTGAGCACGATGACGAAGTATTCGGTCATCACTTCGCATGTCCTCTTCTTGTTGAGCGTTTCGCAATGTGGTGCAGTGTGGTCGGTCGATAGCTGGCTGCGACGTCGTCGCTTGGGTTTGCCGAGGCCACGATCACTCGCGGACTTTCCGAAGTTTGCCGCGTGGCCTCGACGACTGACGCAAATCCTCATCGGCGTTGTCTACTTCGGTGCGTCGCTGACGAAGATGCACACGCCCGCTTATTTCAGCGGCGATCAACTGTTGCACTGGATGATGACCAACGTCAACAACGCCAATCCGATCGGTGAATGGATGACGCTGTTCCCACAAATGCTCGTGTTATTCGCTTACATTGGCATCGTTTGGGAAGTGCTGTTTCTCTTCTTGTCATGGAGCGGTTGGGGGCGCCTCTGCATGTTGAGCTTGGGCGTGTTGTTCCACTTTATGACCACGCTGACTCTGGGTTTGTACCTCTTCCCGATCACGTGCATCGCGATTTATTTCAGCTTTCTGAATTCCGACGATGTGGTGCATCTCGCCGCTCGTTGGCGACGATTTCAGCGCGGGACTGGCAAAGCATGGTCGATTCGATTCGCCGCAGTCTCTGCTTGGCCACGCGCCGCGTGGCCATCATTCGATGCACTGCTACCCAGCGGACGGCGATTAAGTCCCACGCTGTCGGTCGGATTTTTTGGACTCGTCGCAATGGGAGTGACCGTCGGAGCCGTCGAAATCGAATATCGCTTGGACCCTTATGGGACGCGCCGCAGCGATGGGCCGTATGCTCTGCGTGAGCTTGATCCGGATCGAGTGAAGCAGATGTTTGCCGGCGATCAAAAACTCCGGGAGTACGACAAGTACCTCGCGTTCGATCTCGGCACGGATATGTTCGGCGGCATGGTAACCAGCCAAAAAGAGACGTTCCGTCACGGTGAGACCATCATCGCTCAATGCACACTCAGCCCACCGCATGAAGACATGTGGGTCGAATGCAACCTGCACGACGCGAACAACGTGCTGCTGGACCGAGTGGGGCAAGTCGTCGTTCGTTCGCAACTGCGCGGCAACTTTGCGTATCGCGCCTGCGAAGCGCTCAGTCCCGGTGGCTACTTCTTGGTACTGAAAACCGGCGGCCAAGAAATCACTCGGCGGAAAATTCAGATCGTCGAGGGAGCGTGCCAAGCGATGGCGAATTGATACGACGGATGTCATTCACGCCGAGAGCAAACGCAAGCTGAGAACAATCTATGTGGTTCACTGAAACTGCGTGGCCGCCGATTATCATTCTGTGCGTCATCGGTGTGTTGTTGTTTCTCGGTTGGATGTCTCAGCGTCGTCTGGGATATCTCGCCGGAGTTTTTGCTTGTCTTGGACTGTGTGGCGTTGTTTGGTTCGTCGAACAGCAAATCATCACCGAACGAGAACTCGTCGAGCAACGCCTGCGCGACTTCACAACGACCGTCCAACGTGAATCGTTACAGCGTGGCGTCGCCAACCTGTTGCTCGGCGGCCCAGAGCCGGAAACGTTCACGTTTATCTCGGCCTCGGCGAAAGATGTCCGCGAACTGGTTCGGCAAGCCTTGGACATGGTCGATATTCAAGATGACGTTCGCATCTCGGATGTCCGAACGACATTGACGAACAATCAGTCGCGAGCGGTCACTCAGTTTCGAGCCACAGCCTCAGTCAGTGTCGCGGCCTATGGGAACGTCGGGCGGCAGCCAACTCGTTGGGAGCTCATTTGGCAACGTGAAAATGGCGTGTGGAAAGTGGTCCAGGCCACACGCCTCAATTTCATGAGCGGCGAGCCGCTGACAAACCCCTTCACGTCGAAAGAGTGAACCAAGCTTCGCACTGACTCTGCGACAGTGAGCCTGCGAAATCCAGTCGCAGACATAGCCCCCTCGGCGCAAGTCCGCGCCGCTCAGGAACGTGGCCGAAATAAGTTTCCAGGCTCTCGTGGAAATTCGCACCACTCACTTGTGCGTCGTGCGGGTATGGCTTCGAGATTCATCCGCTAAAGTATGCGCCATGCGTCAGCCCACCGGGTCACCGTTGTGTCGATTTACTGTCGTGAGAAGTATTTGGAATCAAAGACAGTTGAGAAACCATCCGTGAAAATTCAGCAACTACATATCAACCGCTTTGGGCATTTCAACGAGTGTGACCTCGTCTTTTCTGGCGATGGTCTTCAAGTCATTTATGGGCCGAACGAAGCAGGCAAGACGACACTGCTGGAATTTCTACGCGGACTGCTCTTCGACTTCCCGTCGCGCACGCCTTACGACTTCGGTGACAAAGGGGAGATGGCGGGAGCCGCGACGCTCGAACTGCGTGACGGTCGGTCGGTTGAACTGCGACGGCGTAAGGGGAACAAGGACAAGGTTGCGATCAAGATCAATGGCCAACTGACTGATTTGGATGACGCTAGTTGGCTGCGGCTGCTCGATCATGCGGATCGTGGGTTGTTTGAATCGGTCTTCGCGTTCGGGCTTGATCAACTCAGCCAGGGCGAAGCAAGCCTCAAGCATGACAGCGTGCAATCGGCTTTGTTCGGCGGGAGCCTCGGCGGGAATAACAGTCCGGATAAGGTCATTGCGGAACTGACTCGCCAGACGGATGACCTCTTTAAGAAGGGAGGCTCGAAGCCCGCGATCAACGTGTTGTTGGCAGAACTCAAGAAGCTGACGAAAGAAATCAAAGACCGCTCGCTTCGCCCAGAGAAGTTTCACGAAGCAGAGGCGAACGTCACGAAGGCGGACGAGCACGCTCAAGCACTACATCAACAGGTCGAACAACTGCGTCGCGAGCACTCGAAGATCGAGAAGCGAGTCCACGCGTGGCCCAAGTGGTGGGAGTTGCAGCAACGACACGGTGAGCGAGACAAGCTCAGCACCACTGACGTTCCGAAAGTAACCCGAAGCGTGAGCGAGGGCGTCGGGACATCGAGCGTGAAATCGCCCTCGCTGACGCATCGGGTTAATTTTGACGCCGACTCTCCTGCGCTCCGCGACCAACAGGGACGAATGCCGCACATCCCCGCAGACGCGCGGCAGCGATACCAAGCTCTCAGCAAGGAATTGAAGTCGCTCGCTGACGAGCAAGCGAAGCGCATGAGTGAGATCGAGCTGGCCGAACGCAGCCTCGTCACATTGAAGCTCGATCCGGGCGTGGTCTCATACCGAGCGGAAATCAAAGCGTGTGTCGAGCAGGGACAGTCGTTCATTGATGCGAAGAGCGATCTTCCTGAAATCCAGCGGCATCGAGATGACTCGCAGTTGCAGATCGACCGCGAATTGACTGAGTTGCGTCCCGGTTGGACTCACGCTGACTTGCAAGCCTTCTCCGTCGATGTGGCGACTCGCGCGGAGATTGATCGCCTGAGTCACGAGCGTCGTGAGCGAATGAAGACTCAAACGACGCTCGCCGCCAAACGAGACGGTGATGCCGCGAACCTCGACCGCGCACAGGACGAACTCGCCGAGATCGGTTCGCCGCGCGATGTCACCGCGCTGGCCGCCGTGCTGGCTGACGAAGCGGACTTCGTCGCGAACTGCAAGCAAGCGGAGAACACGAGCAGTGAATTGGCCAAGCTGGAACGCAAGCTCGCGACACAATCCCGCAAGCTCACGCCGCCATTACCCGCCGAAGATTGTGTCTCGACGCTCCGCGTC
>JAYUFI010000529.1:0-1862 GCA_043738805.1 Planctomycetaceae bacterium
AACGTATCGGCTGTTCTTGCGACCCTAAAGCTCACTGATTCTGACAGTTTCGACTTCATCGAAGAGACTCTCCGTATTGTCATTCCGCAAATTGCTCGCATCAGATTTGATCGAGTTCCGATGCATGGTTTGCAGTTGGTTCCTGCCAATTCATATCGCGGCGACTTCTACGAACCACCGGCCGTGCCGCGAGCAGTAGCGGGTTTTCAGTTGCTGTTTGACACGGCGCACTCGACTGGAATCCCTGCGGACTCTGCGAGTGAAGGGACGCTCATGAGTCTTGGCATTCTGACGGCACTTGTGAAGCGCCCCAAGGAGTTTGGTTGCGCTGTTTTAATCGATGACTTGGATGCATCGCTCCACCCGTCTGCACAACAGCGGCTCATCGAATCGATCCGAAGGCTGCTTGAGGTTCGACCCAATTTGCAGGTCATCGCAACCACTCACTCGCCCTACCTGCTCAACTCTCTCGTCTTCGATGAAATCCGCCTCACGACACTCGACGATGAAGGCCGGGTCGTGTGCGGACGATTGACCGACCATCCCGACTTTGAACGATGGAAGGATGAGATGACGCCCGGCGAGATGTGGGGAATGTGGGGCGAGTCGTGGCTGACGAAGAACACGCCGGAGGTTCTTCAGCCATGACGCTGCGGATCGGTGTGGTCGTCGAGGACAAGCCGGACTTCACAACCGGGACAACACTCGCGGATCGCATGCTGTGCGAGAAAGTGAACTGGCTCGAATCCGAGTTGCTCGAACATGTCCGCGTTTATCGCGGGCTGTCGAATGAGACGAGTTACGTGCAGTGGACCGACGATCGCCTCAAGACGGGAGCGTTCGGTAAGAACCACTTTGGTCCGCAGGCCGGGCACTTCCAATCGCGATCGGGCGTTCGAGAACCTGCGGCGGACGATGCTCTCGCGACGCGACGCGTGTTGATTCAAATGAAACTTGCCGGCGTCGAAGTGGTATTGCTGTTTCGGGACGAAGACCGTTGTAAGGATCGTGGCAAAGGACTGCATCAGGCACGCGATGAAGAAGAGCGCCGTCACCAGCCGTTGACTGTTGTCATCGGCCTCGCCCGCACCAAGCGCGAGTGCTGGGTTCTAGCGGGCTTCGAGCCTCGTGGTGATGACGAGATGGAACGACTTCAGAACGAGCGCACGCAGCTTGGTTTCGATCCGCGAATGCACGCCGAACGTCTCACCGCCAAGCACGACGCGGCCAATGACAAGCTGAGTGCCAAGCGAGTCTTGTCGGCTCTCACGCAGGATGACCACGTCCGCGAGGCCGCCTGCTGGGAGGCAACGGGCCTCTCAATTCTGCGGTCGCGCGGCGGCGAAACGGGACTTGCGGACTTTCTTGCGGAGGTCGAGCAACGGTTGGTCCCATTTGTCACACCGTCGAGACCAACGTGACGGAATCGCCCACAGTGCGCAAGGGGTTCGTCTTCGCATATAGTGACCGCTGACCGGCCGCCTGAACCAAACCAATGCTTGACTGGCTTTTCTCATGACTGTTTGCCGCAAGGTGCTGCTGGTGCAGTTGCCGATTCCTCCAGCCGGGCCGACAGAGATTGTCGGGAACGTGCCGTTGGCGGCGGGGTATTTGACGCTGCTGGCTCGGCAGCGTGGGTTGGAGTCGGACTACGACATCCAGATCTTTCCGCCCACGCTGGCGAATTCGCTGAGTGATTGCGGACTCGTCGAAGCCATTCTGGAGCGTCAGCCGTGGTTGGTCGGGTTCACCTGCTATCTGTGGAACATCGACCGGACGATCTGGATTTGTCAGCAACTGAAGACGCGCCGGCCGGAAGTGCAGATCGTGCTCGGCGGGCCGGAGATCACGGCGGACAACGG